>JAUHZW010000003.1 GCA_030425745.1 Actinomycetes bacterium | reverse complement strand
CCGCTTCCCTTCGTGGCCGTGAGTCGGGCCGTCTCGCGCCTTCAGGCAGCCGAGGAGTATGCGGAGTCCGGAGCGGCCTTCGACAGCCAGCGCAGGATGATCCGGAGCGTCCTGGCCGCCCAGGCCGCCACCGCCGCGGGCTCGTCCGGCCCGGCCGAGGCTGCCGTGGCGACCCTGGCCCGGCACCTGAACGGTTTCGCCCTCCATCTGGGCCCCTCGGGGGAGGTGCTGCAGGCCGCGCCGCCGCACGCGGCCGAACGCTCGGGCGAATTCCTCGTCGAGGTCGACCGGCTCCGTCCCCGCGGGCTGCTGGCATCAGCATCCGTCGCGACCGTCGACGAGCATGTCGTCCTCGTGCCCGTGGGAGTGCGCGAGACGGTGCGCGGCTTCCTCGTGGCCGGGTCACCCACGCCCCTGTCCTCGGCCGACCAGACCGTCCTCAACCTCGCGGTCTCCCTCCTGGCATGGTCCGGATCCCAGGTGGCGGCTGCGGGCGGCCTGCTCGACCAGTGGCGTGCCGTCCTCCTCGACCTCGGCCGGCGCGCCGGATTCAGCGGTGAGCGGCTCGCCGCCGTGGGGCTCGGCGGTATCGATCCCGCTGCTGCGGTCGGCATCGCCGTGGTCCCCTCAGACGCGTCGCGTGTGCTCAGCGACCTCCTCGACGCGGCGTCGGCCGACCTGCTCCTCTGCGACGACGGGCGCGGTGGCCTCGTGGGGATCGCCGCCGTCGACGATGAGGGCCAGCCCCCAGCATTCCTGCGGGTCCTCGCCGCCCATGATGCCGTCCGCACTGTCGGGCTGTCGTCGGTCATGGACCTCACCCGGTCCGTCAACGTCGGCCAGGCGCTGGAGCAGGCCGAGGTGGCCGCCGGTTCCGGAGCGGGGCTGCGCCGATTCTCCGATCTCGAGGCCCGCAGCCTCGAGAGCCTCATCGACCGGAGCGCCGCCGAGGCCTGGGCCGCGGCTTATCTGAAGCCGCTCGAGTCCGCCCCCGACGCCGTCGACCTGCAGCAGACGCTGCACGCCTGGCTCGCGTGCCACGGTCAGGTGGATGCCGCGGCTCAGCATCTCGGGATCCACCGCCACACCGTGCGTCATCGACTCCGGCGTGCGGAGGCTGCGCTGGACCGCGCCCTGGACGATCCCGACGTGCGGGCCAACCTGTGGTTCGCGCTGTCCACGGGCATCGATCGGTCCAGCGGTGTCGATGCTCGTGCTGGCAGCACCGGGGTCCCTGACCCCGAGCAGTAGCCTGTGGCCGTGGGCATCCAGATCTCGCCGAGCATCCTCAACTCCGACCTCTCACGCCTCGAGCATGAGGTCCAGCGGATCGCTGCCGTGGCCGATTGGGTCCACCTGGACGTCATGGACAACCACTTCGTGCCGAATCTCACCTTCGGCCTGCCCGTGGTCGAGTCGCTGCTGAGGCACACCGACACGCCCGCGGACTGCCACCTGATGATCGACGATCCCGGGCGCTGGGCACCCGGCTACGCCGAGGCCGGGGCCGGCAGCGTCACCTTCCACGTCGAGGCGACCCGTTCACCCGTACGGGTGGCCAAGGACATCCGCGCCGCAGGTGCACGCGTCGGGGTGGCCCTCAAACCGGGCACGTCGCTGGACGCGATCGCGGATGTCATCCGCCACGTGGACATGGTCCTCGTCATGACCGTTGAACCCGGCTTCGGCGGGCAGTCCTTCATGGAGGACATGCTTCCGAAGGTCCGGCAGGCCCGCCGGCTGGTTGATGCCTCAGATGCCGACATCTGGGTCCAGGTCGACGGCGGGATCGGCCCGGGCACCATCGAGCAGGCCGCCGCGGCCGGGGCCGATGTCTTCGTCGCCGGGTCGGCCGTGTTCAGGGCCGACGACCCCGCCGTCATGGTCGAGCGGCTGCGGGCAGACGCCGAGAACGCCGCACGCCCGTGAGCCAGACCGCCTGGACGGCACCCATGTCCGAGGCGATCAGGCTGGCTCGGTCCGCCGATGTGCCTCCCAGCAGCAACCCCCGTGTCGGCTGCGTGATCGTGGGTCCGGACGGCGACATCGTGGGCCGCGGGCATCACCGGGGTTCCGGCACCGCCCATGCCGAGGTCGTCGCCCTGCATGAGGCGGGTGCGCGTGCGCGGGGGGCCACCGCCGTGGTGACCCTTGAGCCCTGCCGGCACACCGGCCGGACGGGTCCGTGCACGCAGGCGCTGATCGATGCGGGTGTGAGCCGGGTGGTCTATGCGGTCGACGACCCGGGTGCGGAGTCGGGCAGTGGAGCGGCGGTCCTGCGCGAGGCCGGCATCGAGGTGGTCCCGGGGGTCCTTGCCGACGAGGCCCGGCATGCCGCCCGAGCCTGGTTCCACTCCCGTACCCACGGCCGTCCGCTGGTGACCCTGAAGTCGGCGGTGAGCCTCGACGGGCGTGTCGCGGATGCGGGTCGGGGCCCCACCTCGATCACCGGGGCGGAGGCTCGGGCGCTGGCGCATGACTGGCGAAGTGAGGTCGATGCCATCGTGGTCGGCACCGGAACCGTGCTGGCCGACGACCCGTCCCTCACCGCCCGTGAACCCTCGGGCGCGCTGCGTTCGCGGCAGCCGCTGCGCGTGGTCGTGGGCCACCGTGAGACACCCGCCGCGGCACGGGTCCGGGACGACTCCGCACCGACCCTCTTCCACCCGGATCACGACCTGCCCGCTCTGATGGCCGCACTGCACGCACAGGACATCCAGCACGTCCTGGTCGAGGGCGGCCCCACCCTGGCAGCCGCGTTCCTCGAGCATGGCCTGGTCGACGAGGTGCTGTGGTTCATCGCGCCTGTCCTGCTGGGCGACGGCCCGGAGGCCCTGCCGGCGGGGTTGGCCCGCCACGCGGTGACTGTTCGGCGGACATCCGTCGTGGGGGAGGATGTTGTCATCGAGGGGATCGTGGAGAGGGCTGGGGATGTTCACCGGGATCGTTGAGGAGACAGGCACGGTCGGCGAGATCGTGGCGCAGGAGGATGCCGCGCGCGTGACCATCCATGGGCGGCGGGTCCTGGAGGAGACTCGGCCGGGGGACTCCATCGCCGTGAACGGCGTGTGCCTGACCGTGGTCGACCTCCTTCCCGGCGCCTTCACGGCCGACGTCATGGCCGAGACGCTCAAGCGCACCTCCCTGGCCGCAGCGGTGACGGGTGCATCGGTCAACCTCGAGCGTGCGGCGCGCATGGACTCTCGGATCGGTGGCCATCTGGTTCAGGGGCACGTGGACGGACTCGCCACCGTCACCGCCATCGAGCCGTCGGAGAACTGGACCACCATGCGCTTCGACCTGCCCGAGGGGCTGGCCCGGTATGTCGTGGAGAAGGGCTCGATCGCTGTCGACGGCGTCTCTCTCACGGTGGTCGACGTCGATGATTCGTCCTTCTCGGTGTCGCTGATCCCCACCACACTGAGCGAGACCATCTTGGGCACTCGTAGAGTGGGCGACCACGTCAACATCGAGGTCGACGCGATGGCCAAGTACGTCGAGCGCCTCATCCAGTGGAGGAACCCATGATCCCGGCGGACGAACTGTTCTCCGACACTGAGGAGGACGCCCCGCCAGCGCCCTCGGCGGTCACCCCGGCAGTCACGCCGTCGCGAAGCACCGACGGAGTGCGGCTCGACTCGGTCGAGGCGGCCATCGCGGCGATCGGCCGCGGCGAGTCCGTCATCGTGGTCGACGACGAGGACCGGGAGAACGAGGGTGACCTCATCTTCGCCGGCTCGAAGGCGTCGGCAGAGCTCGCGACCTTCATGATCCGGTACACCTCGGGGTATATCTGCGTGGGCATGGACGGCGCGATCCTCGACCGGCTCAACCTGCCGCCCATGACGGCGGTGAACGAGGATCGCAAGGGCACCGCCTACTCGGTGAGCGTCGATGCGCGCACGGTCGAGGGCACCGGCATCTCCGCAGAGGACCGCGCCCACACGATCCGCGTGCTGTCCGACACCGCGACCGAGCCCTTCGATCTCACGCGCCCTGGTCATGTGATGCCCCTGCGGGCAGTGCCCGGGGGAGTGCTGCGGCGAGCCGGCCACACCGAGGCCGCCGTCGATCTGGCCCGCATGGCCGGGCTCAGCCCGTCCGGTGCGCTGTGCGAGATGGTCAATGACGACGGCACGATGATGCGGGCGCCGGAGTGCCGTGCCTTCGCCGATCAGCATGGCCTCGTCATGATCTCGATCGCCGACATGATCCGCTATCGCAGGGCGCATGAGAATCTCGTCAGCCGAGAGGCCGTTGCCAGCCTGCCGACGGAGTTCGGTGAGTTCCGCGCCTTCGGGTATCGCGATGAACTGGATGGGTCGGAGCATGTGGCGCTCGTCGTGGGGGACATCGGTGATGGCGAGAACGTCCTGGTGCGGGTGCACTCGGAATGCCTCACGGGTGACGTGCTCGGCTCGCTGCGGTGCGACTGCGGCCCACAGTTGCGCGCAGCGATGAAGGCCGTGACCGACGAGGGCCGTGGCGTGGTGCTCTACGTCAAGGGCCACGAGGGCCGCGGCATCGGTCTCCTGCACAAGTTGCAGGCCTACACGTTGCAGGAGTCCGGTCGCGACACCGTCGATGCCAATCTCGAGCTCGGTTTCCCGGCAGATGCGCGCGACTACGGCACCGGGGCGTCGATCCTCGCCGATCTCGGGGTGCGGAGCATGCGCCTGCTGACCAACAACCCGTCGAAGCGGGCCGGTCTCGAGGGCTACGGCCTGTCGATCGTCGAGCGGGTGCCGCTCACCGTCGAGCCCAATCC
This sequence comes from Actinomycetes bacterium, assembly GCA_030425745.1. Lineage (GTDB taxonomy): Bacteria > Actinomycetota > Actinomycetes > S36-B12 > S36-B12 > UBA10649. The sequence continues at coordinate 24,071 of JAUHZW010000003.1, read as the reverse complement.
GCACAACGAGGCCTATCTCGCAACGAAGGCCGATCGCATGGGCCACGACCTCGGTTCGCCGGCATGAGCGGGGCAGGCAGCCCCGACATCCAGGTCGACGGCACCGGGCTCACCGTGGTCATCGTCGCCGGCTCGTGGCATGAGGTCGTCATGGACGGTCTCATCGCCAGCGCGGAGCGCGAGTGCGAACGTGCTGGAGCGACGCATCGCCTCGTCCGCGTGCCCGGCTGCTTCGAGCTGCCGGTCGTGGCGCAGGAGGTCGCGTCACAGGAGGGGGTCGATGCGGTGGTGTGCCTCGGTGTCATCATCCGCGGAGGCACCCCGCACTTCGACTTCGTCGCAAATGCCGCGACGGACGGCCTCACCCGGGTCGCTCTCGACAGCCGTACACCGATCGGCTTCGGTGTGCTGACCTGCGACAACGAGCAGCAGGCGCTGGATCGCGCTGGTCTCCCGGGGTCACCGGAGGACAAGGGGCTGGAGGCCACATCGGCAGCCCTCGCCACGGCCCGGACACTGAAGGCTCTCCGCTGACGCTCAGGGCTCTGCGCTGACCTGTACCCCGCCTCAATAGGCTGTGCCGCGTGAAGACATTCGATGAGCTCTACGCGGAGCTGAACCACAAGCTCACCTACCGCGAGGAGGAGTCGGGCACCACCCGACTCGTCGATGCCGGGGTCCATGCGATCGGCAAGAAGGTCGTCGAGGAGGCCGCCGAGGTGTGGATGGCTGCCGAGCATGAGAGCAAGGAGCGGGCCGCGGAGGAGATCTCCCAACTGCTCTACCACCTTCAGGTCATGATGCTCGCGCGTGACATCACGCTCGACGACATCTACCGCAGGCTCTGACATGCTGCGCGTCGCAGTCCCCAACAAGGGGCAGTTGTCCGAGCCGGCTCGCGAGATGCTGGCCGAGGCGGGCTATGCGCGGGCGGCCTCATCCCGCGAGCTCGTGGTCCTCGACCCCGAGAACGATGTCGAGTTCTTCTTCCTGCGTCCCCGCGACATCGCCATCTACGTCGGCGAAGGCACCCTCGATGTGGGCATCACCGGCCGCGACATGCTGCTGGACTCGCACGCGAACGCCGACGAGGTCATGCCCCTGGGCTTTGCACCATCGACCTTCCGGCTGGCGGCTCCCCGTGGTCAGGTGACCTCACCGGCAGAGTTGGCGGGCAGCACCATCGCGACCTCCTATGCCGGGGTCCTGGAGGAGTACCTGGAGCGGGAGGGGATCGACGCCCGGGTCGTGAAGCTCGACGGAGCGGTCGAGAACGCGGTCGCTCTGGGGGTGGCCGACGCCGTCGCGGACGTCGTCGCCACCGGGGCCACGCTGCGCAAGGCCGGCCTGGAACTCGTCGGAGAGCCGATCCTGGTCTCCGAGGCGCTGGTGATCCGCCGTACCGGGGCTCCCGAGGTTCCCGCGGTCGAGACGTTCCTCCGCAGGCTGCACAGCGTGATGGTGGCGCGGGCCTATGTGCTGGTCGACTACGACATCCGGGGCGAGCACCTGGAGCGGGCGTGTGAGCTGACTCCCGGCATCGAGTCGCCGACCGTGTCGGCGCTGCACGATCCGGAGTGGTCGGCGGTGCGGGCCATGGTCCCAGCGGCCGACGTGCATCGCATCATGGACGAGCTGTACGTCCTCGGGGCCCGAGGGATTCTGGTCACCGACATCCACGCCTGCCGGCTGTGATCCTCAGCCGAGCGTGACCCCGATGCCGCCCGGCACAAGCCGTTGGATGTCCTGACGTCCCATGAGGGTCGACGCCGCTTGACGGGCCAGATCCTCGACGAGCCGCCCGTCCGGGTGCCCTCCCTGAACACCGCTGACGACGACCAGCACATCGACGCCGACGTCCTCGTGACGCGCGTCGGCGACCATGATGTCGACCCAGCCGTCTGCGGTCAGCGGCGCGAGCGCCGCCTGCACCATCGCCTCCGTCAGGGGCAGATCGAGCTGGTCCGCGAGCGCGTGCAGTGCCGCGCCGTCGAGGACGACCCGATGTGGACCGGCGATGTCGAGCACCAGCGCGCTCGCACCGTCGTCCAGAGCCGCGCGGGCGAGGTCTCGGGCGAGGGCAGGCACCGGACGCGCCCCGGCATTCCACAGCGCGAGCGAGTCGGTCCCGGAGAAGGCGAGCATCGCCTTCTCTCCGGCGTCGTTCACCACCGAGACGACGGCCATGTGGCTGTCCTTGTCCCCGCCGGAGTCGTCCACCGCGTCCAGCACAGCCACGACGGTGGCCAGAATTCGCCAGTCGCGAAGTGCCCGTGCCGCCGACAGCATGGGCACCTCTCCGGTGGCCACCGATGCCAGGAGGTGGCGCACCAGAGGATCGGCCGCGCCATCATCTCCGGGGAACTTAGGTGCGGCCAGATGGCGCCCAGCGCCGTCGACGCCGTCTGCATCAGCGGGGTCGAGATGTTCGGGTTTATCTCCGGACGGCTCCATGCTGCGACCCTACGCGGCAGAATCGCACGGTGAATCACGCCACCGCACGTCCGCCCTGGGTCATCGTCACCGTCCTCGCGCTGGTGGCCGTGAATCTCCGCGCTGCCCTCTCGAGCGTTCCGGTCGTCGAGCAGGAGATCCAGGCGGCCACGGGCTGGTCCAATGCCGCCATCGGCGTCCTCACGACCCTTCCGGTCATCTGCATGGGCGTCCTGGCTCTCGCCGTGCCGGGGATCAGCCGTCGCGTGGGGCGGCGCCGCACGGTGGCGCTGTCGATGGCCGTTCTGGTGGTGGCCATGGGGGTGCGCATCGCGGCGGACGTGGCCTGGATCCTGACCGTGTCGACTGTGGTGGCAGGTGTGGGAATCGCGCTCGCGGCAGGGCTGGTCCCCAGCGTGGTGCGTGACCAGCTTCCGCATCGGGTCGGTATGGCCACCGGCGTCTGGACGGGGGCGATGATGATCGGTGCCGCCCTGGGCGGCGCACTGACGGTCCCCCTGGCCCTGTGGTTGGGGTCGTGGCAGCTGGCCCTGGCGTTCTGGTCGATTCCGGCCCTGATCGGTCTCATCGTCTGGTGGCGCGTGGAGGGATTGAAGGACGCCCCGAGCTCGGCCGACCGGCCGGAGGTGTCTCTCAGGTCGCTGCCCTGGCGCAGTCGGCCGGCCTGGGCCGTCACCGGCTTCCTGCTCACCAACTCCGTGGTCTTCTACACGCTGCTGGCCTGGCTCGCGCCGTCGTTCGTCGACCGGGGATGGTCCCAGGAGGATGCCGGCTTCCTGTTCGGCATCTTCACGGTGAGTCAGGTGGCGGCCGCCCTCACCATGCCCTACGCCGCAGAGCGCGTTCGCGCTCGGCGCGTCCTCTATGCCGCGTTCATCGCGGTGTGCATCGCGGGTGTGGTCCTGCTCGGGGTCACGTCTCGTGACCTGGCGATCCTCCTCGTGATCCTCGTGGGCTTCACGCTCGGCGGAACATTCGCCATGGGGCTGGCTCTCCTCAGCGAGTTCGCCCACGATGCGCACTCCTCGGCCCGGTTGACGGCCATGGCCTTCTTCATGACGTACACCTTGGCGGCGGCCGGTCCGATCATCGCGGGGGCGCTGCTTGACGCGGGCTGGGAGTGGAGCGGCGTCTATCTGCTGGTCGCCCTCGCCGGGGCCGCCCAGCTGCTCACCGTGGTGCCGCTGCGTCGCGGGGTGCGGATCTGATCGATGCCCGTCAGCCGACGAAGCCCGTGAGGTCCTCGCCTGGCCCCATGCCCGGTGGGTCCGGGATCGTCGACGCCTCACGGAATGCCCGCTGCAGGGCCTGCAGGCCGTCCCGCAGGGGAGCGGCGTGCATGCTCCCGATCTGGGGTGCTGCCGCGGTGACGAGGCCGGCCAGCGATGTGATGAGGATCCGCGCCTCGGCAAGGTCGGGATCGGGCGCGGGGCCTTCGGCGGAGTCCTCGGCCAGTCCGCAGGCCACGGCGGCGGCGGACATCAGGTGCATGGCGACGGTGAGGACCACTTCAACGGCGGGGACGTCAGCGATGTCAAGGACCGCCTCGGTCGGCCCGGAGGCAGCGATGTCAGGAGAGCCGCTCATGGCTGGTAGCCTTGCACTCGGTTGACCTGGTGCTCGCACCGGGTCGCGCAAGCGGAGTCCTCACTCCCACCTGATGACCGCTCGTCGGATCCATCCCCCGGATGCGATCCTGTGAAGTCGCTCGGGTCGAGCGCAGGCCCCTTCGGGGTGCCTGCCCGAGGTCTTCGTGCGCGCTGCGCCGGAGGCCTTTTCTGCTTCTCGGACGCAGATCATCGGCGAACGAGCAGCGAGGAGGCGCCATCAGCGTCGAACCACGGATCAATGACCGTATCCGCGTACCCGAGGTCCGACTTGTCGGTCCGAACGGCGAGCAGGTCGGGATCGTCCGCATCGAGGACGCCCTGCGCCTGGCCGTGGAGGCAGATCTCGACCTGGTCGAGGTGGCCCCGATGGCCAAGCCCCCGGTGTGCAAGCTCATGGACTTCGGCAAGTACAAGTACGAGGCGGCGCTCAAGGAGCGCGAGTCTCGCAAGAACCAGACGCACACGGTCATCAAGGAGATGAAGCTCCGCCCGAAGATCGACCAGCACGACTACGAGACCAAGAAGGGTCACGTCGAGCGGTTCCTCAAGGCGGGCGACAAGGTGAAGATCACGATCATGTTCCGCGGTCGTGAGCAGAGCCGCCCCGAGCTCGGCCTTCGGTTGCTGGGCAAGCTCGCGGAGGACGTCACCGAGCTCGGCTTCGTCGAGGCCACCCCGAAGCAGGATGGCCGCAACATGATCATGGTGCTGGCTCCCCATCGGAAGAAGTCCGACGCCAAGGCGCGTCCGGCTGCTGCCCCTGAGGAGTCGGCCGCCGAGTCGGCCTGATCACCGCGCTCCGGGCTCGTACCCGGGAGCACACCAGACCACCCGGCCCCGAAGGGGTCGGCCGGACAGAACGAGGAAGAAGATGCCGAAGCAGAAGACGCACAGTGGCTCGAAGAAGCGGTTCAAGGTGACCGGCTCGGGCAAGATCACGCACGAGCAGACCAACCGCCGGCACCTGCAGGAGGTCAAGTCCAGCAAGCGCAAGCGCCGTCTGGAGGCCGACAAGGTCCTCGCCCCCGGTGACACCAAGAAGGTGAAGAAGCTGCTGGGTCACTGACCCGCTGTCCAGGAGCACCTGCAGGAGCTCCGCTCGCCCTCCGGGCACCCTGACCGACCTACGAGCACACACAGGAGAACGACATGGCACGCGTGAAGCGCGCAGTGAACGCACAGAAGAAGCGCCGCGAGACCCTCGAGCGGGCGTCCGGCTACCGCGGGCAGCGGTCGCGGCTCTACCGCAAGGCGAAGGAGCAGGTCACCCACTCGCTCGTCTACGCCTACGCGGACCGTCGCACCCGCAAGGGCGACTTCCGCCGGCTGTGGATCCAGCGCATCAACGCTGGCTGCCGCGCCAACGGCATGACCTACAACCGCTTCATCCAGGGCCTGAAGGCCTCCGGTCTCGAGGTGGATCGCCGCATGCTGGCCGAGCTCGCCGTCAACGACGCTCCGGCGTTCGCCAAGCTGGTCGAGGTGGCTCGCGCCAACCTCCCCGCGACCGCTGCCTGATCCAGCTTCGGTGGATCACGGGGATCGGCTGACGTCCACGGCCTCGGACCGCGTCAAGGCGGTGCGGAGTCTGCATGACCGGCAGGGCCGCCGCAAGGCAGGCCGGTTCGTGGTGGAAGGTCCCCAGGCAGTGCGCAGTGCTCTGAGCGCGGGCGTCGTCGTCCATGATCTGTATCTGGACGACGGCGCCCGCGACGCATTTCCGGACATCGTCGACGCCGCCGAGGCTTCCGGTGTCCGCCCGGCTCTGGCGCAGGACCGCGTGCTGGCCGCCATGGCCGAGACGAACAGCCCGCAGGGCGTGCTCGCGGTCTGCGGGCTCCTGAAGGGCGCCGACCTCCACGACCTGTTGGCGGTCTCGGCCCCGGTCGTCATCCTCGATCGCGTCTCCGACCCCGGCAATGTGGGCACCATCCTGCGCACCGCCGAGGCCGTCGGGGCGGCCGGGGTGGTCCTCACCTCCGGATGCGCGGACGTCCACAACGGGAAGGTGGTGCGCGCCACCACCGGATCGGTGTTCCGGGTTCCGATCGTGTTCGACGTGTCGATGGACGAGGTCGTCGCGGCGGTCCGTGGGGCCGGCCGCGCACTGGTGGTCGCGACAGGCGACGGAGACGAGGACCTCTTCTCGGCGGTTGACTCCCGCATGGCGTGCCCCCGGGCGTGCTGGGTGATCGGCTCGGAGGCGCAGGGGGTCGGGGCCCTGGCACGTGCCGAGGCGGACCTCACCGTGCGCATCCCCATGGCCGAGGGTGTGGAGTCCCTCAACGCCGGGATCTCGGCGGCAGCCATCCTCTACGTCCTCGCCCACGGTGCTCGGAGCGGCGCGTTCGGCCCCCACGGGTTCAGGTGACAGACTTACGCCCATGGACCCCGCTGACTACGTCACGCTGCCGGCCTTCGAGGAGACCGGCTACGTCGTGCTCGACTCCTACGATCAGGCAGCTGATCCCCGGGAGTGGGAGGACCTCACCTTCGTGGACTGGAAGTCCTCCGGCGACACCCGGTTCGCCCCGCTCGCGAGTGCGTACGGTGACATGGAGTGCAACGGATTCTGGAACCACACACCGCCCAAGACCGACAAGGACGGCGTCTGGGTCGACGAGAACGTGGCTGCAGCGCCGATCCTGACCCGACGGGCGCAGGAGCCGGGTGCCAACATCGGCCGCTGCCGGGTGATCGAGCTCCAGCCGAATGAGTACGGCGAGGCCCTCTACAACCTTCATCGCGATGACAACAATCGGCTCAACCCGGAGGGCACGGGGTGGATCGTCCGCGCCTTCTTCAACCTCACCGACGATCCCGACACCGTGATGATCCTCCGCGAGGACCGCGACGACCCGTCGACCGAGACTCGTATCGCCCTGCCCGCCGGGGCGCAGGCCATCATCGACACTCAGCGCCTGTGGCACGCGGTCTGGCATCCGGGCGAGGAGGCCCGTTACTGCCTCATCACGTCGTACGAGAGCGGTCCTGAACTCGACGCCTACATCCGGTCCAAGAACGGGGTGTCCCGCATCGAGTCGGTGCCGCTCGACCCCTCCGTGCTGGCTGAGGGAGAGGCGCTGGCTCAGTCCAAGCGCGACGCTCGTGCCGCGGCGCTGGCTGCTCGGGGTGACGACCCGGCGTTCGGTGACGGCAGCCTGTCGGCCGGGCCGGCCATGGAGACGTACTCCGAGGCGTGAGCCGGGAGTTCCCACGTCGCTCCTCAGCGGGGCGCGACTCGAGAGAGGAAGAACGCGTGACCATCACCGACAGTGCTCCTGCGGTGCCGTACGACGCGGTGCTCGATGAGCTGGAGGCCGAGGCCATCCACATCTATCGCGAGACCGCTGCGGCGTTCAAGAATCCGGTGCTCCTCTACAGCATCGGCAAGGACTCATCGGTGCTCCTGCATCTGGCCGTCAAGGCCTTCGCCCCTGCTCCGATCCCGTTCCCCGTCATGCACATCGACACCGGTTGGAAGTTCCGGGAGATGATCGAGTTCCGGGACCGACGAGCTGCTGAGCTGAGCCTCGATCTGCGCATCGCCCAGAACACCGTCGCCAAGGAGGAGGGGGTCACGCCCTTCACGCACGGCACCCACGAGTACACGCGTCTGATGAAGACCGTTGCGCTGCGCGAGGGTCTTGATCGCTACGGCTTCGATGCTGCGGTGGGCGGCGCACGGCGTGACGAGGAGCGCAGCCGTGCCAAGGAGCGGATCTTCAGCCTGCGCGAGCCCGGGCATCAGTGGGATCCCCGCAAGCAGCGTCCGGAGTTCTGGCGCACCGCGAACACGCAGTTGGCCCCGGGTCAGTCCATGCGCGTCTTCCCGCTGTCGAACTGGACGGAGCTCGATGTCTGGAAGTACATCCAGCGCGAGGACATCCCCATCCCGGACCTGTACTTCGCCAAGCCGCGGCCCATCGTGGAGCGTGACGGCACGCTGATCATGGTCGACGACGACCGTTTCCCCCTGATGGAGGGAGAGGTCCCGACGATGCGCACGGTGCGGTTCCGCACCCTCGGCTGCTACCCGCTGACCGGAGCTGTCGAGTCCACCGCGGACACCATGGAGCAGCTCGTCGCAGAGATGGCCGGCGCGAAGTACTCGGAACGCTCAGGTCGCCTCATCGACGGTGAGGGCGGCTCGGAGTCCATGGAGGGCAAGAAGAAGGAGGGCTACTTCTAGTGGCCAGCAACAGTGCACTCACCCCCGTCCTTCACCTGGTGACCTGCGGGTCCGTCGACGACGGCAAGTCCACACTCATCGGGCGACTGCTGTCGGAGACCGGATCCGTCCCGCTCGACACGCTCGAGTACGCGCGACGCACCCGACGTGGCGGCTCGACGATCCCGGTCGGTGAGATCGACTACTCGCTGCTCACCGACGGTCTCGAGGCCGAGCGCGAGCAGGGCATCACCATCGATGTCGCCTACCGGCATATGAACCTCCCCAACGGTCGCCGCGTGCTCGTGGCCGATTCGCCGGGCCACGAGCAGTACACGCGCAACATGGCCGTCGCCGCCTCGAACGGTGATGTGTCGATCCTCATGGTCGACGCCGCCCGCGGTGTGCGTCCGCAGACGCATCGCCACCTGACGATCAGCGCGTTGATGGGCGTGAAGACGATCATCGTCGCGGTCAACAAGATGGATCTCGTCGGTTACGAGCATGCGACGTTCGAGGAGATCGTCGGCACGGTCCGCACGACGGCTGCTCGCCTCGATGTTCCCGAGGTCATCGCGATCCCGGTGAGTGCCTTCGTGGGCGACAACATCACCGTGGCGAGCGAGAACATGCCCTGGTACACCGGTCCGACGCTGCAGGAGGCGCTCGAGACCTGGGAGCCGATCGTGGCCGAGGAGGAGCAGCCCTTCCGCTTCCCGGTCCAGTTCATCGTCCGTGCCGAGGGCAACTTCCGCGGCTACGCGGGCACCGTGGTCTCCGGTTCGGTCGCGAGGGGCGATGACATCGTCATCGCCGACTCCGGGCGCACCGCCAAGGTCGACCGGATCGTGACCTACGACCTCCATGTCGATGGGCACATCGCCGACCTCGACTCTGCAGATGACGGCGCGGCCGTGACCATCACCCTCGACCATGAGGTCGACGTCACCCGCGGCGACATCATCGCCGCAGCGGGTGCCGATGCTCCGCAGCCCTCCGACCGCTTCGCGTGCGACATGGTCTGGCTGGGGGAGGAGCCCCTCGCTCATGGCCGTTCGTACCTGCTCGTCTCGGGATCCCGTTCCGTCCCGGCCACCGTCACCAACGTGCGCCATCGGCTCGATGTCGTCACCGGGCATGAGCATGCCGCCCGGCTGCTGTCGATGAACGACATCGGCCGTGTCGAGATCGCCACGGACAAGCCGATTCCCATGGATGCCTACTCCCTGTGCCGTGACACGGGCGGCTTCCTCCTCGTCGATCGTGTCACCGCGGACACGGTGGCCGCCGGCATGGTGCGGCATGCCATGCGGCGCTCGACGAATGTGGTTCGCCACGACTACGACGTCGACGAGGAGGCTCGCCGGCTGCTCATGGGGCACGACGCGAAGGTCGTCTGGCTGACCGGCCTGTCCGGAGCCGGCAAGTCGACCATCGCTGATGCTGCGGTGCGCAGGCTCCATGCGCTGGGTGTCCACACCTACGTGCTCGACGGTGACAACGTGCGGCACGGGCTCAACAAGGACCTCGGATTCACCCCCGAGGATCGTGCAGAGAACGTGCGACGCGTCGCCGAGGTCAGCAGGCTCATGGTCGATGCGGGGCTGGTCGTCTTCGTGGCGCTGGTGTCGCCGTTCGTCGCCGACCGTCGAGCCGCTCGCGACCTGTTCGCTCCGGACCAGTTCCTCGAGGTGTACGTCGATACTCCGCTCGAGGTCGTGACCGAGCGCGACACCAAGGGCCTGTACGCCAAGGCCGCCAGTGGCGACCTGCCGAACCTGACGGGTGTCGGGCAGGAGTACGAGCCGCCGACCTCTCCGGATGTCGTCCTCCATGGCACGGGCGATCTCGAGAGGTCCGTCGACGAACTCGTGCGTGCGATCCTCGGCGAGTAGTCAGCGTCACGACTGGGCCGCGGCCCACCCATCAGGAAGGTTCTCCCGTGTCAGGCCCGAACACGTCCTTTGATCCCAAGCAGGTCGCCAGCCTCGATGCCGCGGCCATCGATGACATGGTGCAGTCAGCGCTGGCTGCCATCGCGGTGGCGGCTGACCTCGACGAACTCAAGGACGTTCGGCTGGCCCATGCCGGTGACCGGTCGCCCCTGGCGCTGGCCAACCGCGAGATCGGTGCGCTCCCGCCGGCGGCCAAGGCCGAGGCGGGCAAGCGGGTGGGCCAGGCGCGTGGCGCCGTCAAGCAGGCCCTGGAAGCCCGGCAGGTCGCCCTGGAGGAGGAGCGGGACGCACGCGTTCTGATCGAGGAGACGGTCGACGTCACCGTGCCGGTCGACCGTGCTCCGCTGGGTGGTCGCCACCCGCTGACCACGCTCATGGAGCGCGTCGCCGATGTCTTCGTCTCCATGGGGTACGACGTCGTCGAGGGTCCGGAGGTCGAGGCGGAGTGGGTCAACTTCGACGCGCTCAACATCCCGCCGGACCACCCTGCGCGCACCATGCAGGACACCTTCTTCGTGTCGTCGCCGGAGAGCGGAGTGGTCCTGCGCACGCACACGTCGCCGATCCAGATCCGCACGATGCTGGATCGTGAGCTTCCCATCTACGTGATCGCCCCCGGGCGCGTGTACCGGACCGATGAACTCGACGCGACTCATACGCCGGTCTTCCACCAGGTGGAGGCACTGGCGGTCGACAAGGGCATCACGATGGGTGATCTTCGCGGCACGATCGACCACTTCGCCGAGGCGATGTTCGGCGAGGGCATCCACACCCGCATGCGTCCCTCGTACTTCCCGTTCACCGAGCCCAGCGCCGAGGTCGACCTGCAGTGCTTCGTGTGCCGGGGCGAGTCGGTGGGTGATCCCGACAACCCCTGTCGCACCTGCGGCAGCGAGGGCTGGATCGAATGGGGTGGCTGCGGCATGGTCAACCCGCGAGTCCTGCAGGCGGTGGGCATCGACCCGTCCGTCTACCGGGGCTTCGCCTTCGGCATGGGAGTCGAGCGCACCCTGATGTTCCGCAACGGCGTCAGTGACATGCGCGACATGGTGGAGGGCGACGTGCGCTTCTCCCTGGCGTTCGGACTGGAGGCCTGATGCGCGCCCCGCTCTCGTGGTTGCGTGAACTCGTTGAGATCCCCGCGGATCAGACCGGGCGCGACGTCGCAGCGCTCCTCATCCGTGCCGGGCTGGAGGTCGAGACGGTCGAGACCATCGGTGAGGGAGTCATCGGCCCGCTCGTGGTGGGCCGGGTCGATCACATCGAGGAGCTGACGGAGTTCAAGAAGCCGATCCGATGGTGCCAGGTGCAGATCGGGCCCGACGCCGTCAACGGCATCATCTGCGGCGCTCGCAACTTCGCCGAGGGCGACCTCGTCGTCGTGGCGACACCGGGCACGGAGCTGCCGGGCGGTTTCCGGATCAGTGCACGCGAGACATACGGCAAGACGTCCAACGGCATGATCTGCTCCGAGCGTGAACTCGGTCTCGGTGACGATCACGACGGCATCATGGTGCTCCCACCCGGCACAGCGGAGCCGGGCACTGATGCCAAGCCGATCATCGGCATCGGGGAGGAGATCCTCGACATCGCGGTCACGCCGGACCGCGGCTATGCACTGTCGATCCGGGGCATCGCGCGCGAAGTGGCCACCGCGTACGGGGCGGCGTTCGTCGACCCCGGCGTCGAGCTTGCAGATCTCCCTGCTCCTGCCTCAGGTCATTCGCTTCAGGACTGCGCCACCGAGGCACCGGATGGCTGCGACCTGATCACCATGCGCACGATCGTCGGCTTCGATCCCACCGCACAGTCGCCGTTGTGGATGCAGCGCCGTCTGGTCGCCTGCGGCATGCGGCCCGTCTCGCTCGCCGTCGACGTCACCAACTATGTGATGCTCGAGCTCGGCCAGCCGCTGCACGCCTACGACAAGGGCAAACTGAAAGGTGTCGTCCGCGCGGCGTGGGCCGGTGACGGTGAGCCCTTCGAGTCCCTCGATCACGTGAAGCGCACACTGCGCAGCGATGACCTCGTCATCCGCGACGACTCCGGTGTCATCGGGCTGGCCGGCGTCATCGGCGGTCTGCACTCGGAGATCGACGATGCGACCACCGACATCGCTCTGGAGGCGGCGCACTTCATCCCTGAGGTGATCGCGCGCGCCGGTCGGCGACACAAGGTGTCCAGCGAGGCCGGCCGCCGCAACGAACGGGGTGTGGACCTGAACCTAGCGCCGTATGCCTCGGCGCGCGCGGCGGCGCTGCTCCTGGAGTTCGGTGGCGGCGAGTACGTCGGGATGGCAGCCGTCGAGGCGCCGCATGAGCCCGTGGTGATCCACCTGCCGGCATCCATGCCCGAAGAGGTGGCCGGCATGGACATCCCCGGGATCATGGTCGTGCGCATCCTCCAGGTGGTCGGCTGCAGCTTCGAGGACGAGACTGCCGACGTTCTGGCCGTCACCCCGCCGTCGTGGCGACCGGACCTCACCGACCCCGCCGACCTCGTCGAGGAGGTCCTCCGTCTGATCGGCTACGACGAGCTGCCGTCGACTCTGCCGACGGCTCCGCTGGGCCGGGGCCTCACGGCGGCTCAGCGCATCCGACGCCGCCTCGGCATGGCCCTGGCAGCGCGTGGCTTCGTCGAGGTTCTCTCCTATCCGTTCGTCGGCGATGCGGAACTCGACGTCCTGCTGCTTCCCGCCGACGACCCTCGGCGAGTGTCCGCACGGCTTGCCAACCCGCTCTCGGAGGAGCAGCCGCGGCTGCGCGCCACGCTGCTGGCGGGGCTCGTCAGCGCTGCCCGACGCAATGTGAGTCGCGGTCATGGGGACCTTGCGCTGTTCGAGATCGGCCGTGTCTTCCAGGGTGATGTCCGCGGCGAGGGAGGCGAACGTCCGGGCGTGCAGTCCCGGCCGCACGACGACGAGTGGGCCCGGCTCAACGAACTGCTGCCGCATCAGCCCCACCACATCGCCGCTGTCCTGAGCGGGGCTCGTGAGCCCGAGGGCTGGTGGGGGAGTGCCCGCCCGGCCGGCTGGGCCGACGCGATCGAGGCAGTCCGCGTGATCGCCGAGGTGGTGGGCGTCGAGGTGACGGTCGAGCAGGGCTCCGACCCGGTCTTCCACCCGGGCCGTTGTGCCCGAATCGTGCTCGATGGGGACTCCATCGGGGTGGCCGGTGAACTGCATCCCCGGGTCATCGAGGCCGTGGGCCTGCCCCCGCGGTCGGCCGGGTTCGAGGTCGACGTCGATGCGCTGACCCGGGCAGCCGGTGAGATCCGTCCAGCCCCCGTGGTCGGCACACAGCCGCTGGCGAAGGAGGATCTGGCGGTCGTCGTCGACCACGACGTGTCTGCTGAGTCGGTCCGAGCGGCCATCGCCGACGGCGCGGGAGGACTTCTGGAATCCGTGCGCCTCTTCGACGTCTACGAGGGCCCGCAGGTGCCCGAGGGCAAGAAGTCGCTCACCTTCGCGCTGCGTTTCCGGGCGCCCGACCGAACGCTCTCCGCCGAGGAGACGGCAGCCGCCCGTGAGGGTGCCGTGGCCGCCGCAGCGGATGTCTGCGGCGCTGTCCTGCGTCAGTGAGCCGCGCCGGCACGGGTGACGTGATCGTATGCGTGTATGCGTATACGATGGCGGGATGATCACTGCTGCTGTCGCGGGTGCCTCCGGCTATGCCGGAGGCGAACTCCTCAGACTCCTCTCGACCCACCCCCTCATCGAGGTGGGTCCGCTGGCCGCCGGTGGCAAGGCCGGGCAGCCGGTGGGGTCGGTGCACCCGAACCTGAGCCAGTACGCCAACCGCATGCTCATGGAGACGTCCCCTGAGGCCCTCTCCGCGGCCGACGTGTGCTTTCTCGCCCTGCCGCACGGGGAGTCCGCGGCGCTGGCTGCCCAGTTGCCTGAGGACCTGCCGATCATCGACCTCGGAGCCGACTTCCGGCTGGCCGATGCCGACGCCTGGGTGCGCTACTACGGGGGAGTCCATGCCGGGACGTGGACCTACGGCCTGCCGGAGCTCCCCGGCCAGCGTGGGCTGATCGCCGAGTCCCGCCGCATCGCGAATCCCGGCTGCTACCCCACGTCCGTCGCCGTGGCCCTGTCACCGGTGGTGGCCAGGGGCCTCGTCGAGCTCGAGGACATCGTCATCGTCGCGGCCAGCGGGACCTCGGGCGCGGGACGCAAGCCCACCGACGCTCTGCTCGCGACTCAGGTCATGGGCTCGATGAGCGCCTACAAGGTGGGCGGCGGTCACCAGCACACCCCCGAGATGGAGCAGACCCTCTCCGGCAGCGCCGGCTCGGCAGTCTCCCTGTCGTTCACACCTGTCCTCGCACCCATGCCGCGAGGGATCCTGGCGACCTGCACCGCACGGGCGACGCCCGGCACCACGGCCACGGCCGTCCGGGAGGCCCTCGAGGCCGCGTACTCCGACGAGCCCTTCGTCCAGGTCCTCCCCGAGGGACAGTGGCCGCAGACGTCGTCGGTCAGCGGCTCCAACGCGGTCCACCTGCAGTGCGCGGTCGACGAGCATGCCGGACGCGTCATCGTCGTCAGTGCCATCGACAACCTCGGCAAGGGCGCCGCGGGTCAAGCCCTCCAGAATGCCAACCTCGTCCTCGGTCTCCCCGAGGATGCCGGCCTGTCGATGAACGGAGTCGCCCCGTGAGCGTGACCTCTCCCGCTGGCTTCCGGGCATCCGGGGTCACCGCCGGCATCAAGGCATCGGGCAAGCCCGATGTCGCCCTCGTGCTGAATGACGGCCCACTGTCCGTGGCGGCCGGTGTGTTCACGGAGAACCGGTTCGCTGCAGCCCCGGTGCTGTGGTCTCGCCAGGTCGTCGCCGACCATGAGGTCCGCGCCGTCATCCTCAACTCCGGAGGTGCCAACGCCTGCACCGGGCCCGAGGGTTTCGCCGACACACACCACACGGCCGAGCATGTGGCCGCGGCACTGACTGGAGCCGGAGTCGAGGTGGGTCCGGGTGATGTCGCGGTCTGCTCGACCGGCCTGATCGGTGAGCGGCTGCCGATGGACAAGCTGCTCGCAGGAGTCGACGCAGCCATCGCTGCCCTGTCGGCAGACGGCGGTCCCGATGCGGCCGTGTCGATCATGACCACCGACACCGTCCCCAAGACGGCGACCGTCAGAACCGGCGGATACGCGGTCGGCGGCATGGCCAAGGGTGCCGGCATGCTGGCTCCGGCGCTGGCGACGATGCTCGTGGTCGTCACGACCGATGCCGTCATCGACGCCGAACTCGCCGAGTCAGCGCTGCGCGTCGCGACCTCGCTCACCTTCGACCGGATCGACTCCGACGGATGCATGAGCACCAATGACACCGTGCTGCTCCTGGCCAGCGGTGCATCGGGAGTCGCGCCCGACCCGGCCTCCTTCACCGACGCATTGACGGAGGTGTGCGCCGACCTCGCGCGTCAGCTGATCACCGACGCCGAGGGCGCCTCCAAGGACATCGAGATCTCCGTTCAAAACGCTGCGACGGAAGCCGATGCGCTGATGGCGGCTCGAGCAGTATCGCGGAGCAACCTGCTCAAGTGCGCCATCCACGGGGAGGATCCGAACTGGGGACGCATCCTGTCGGCCGTCGGCACCGTGCCCGCGGCGTTCGAGCCGGATCGTGTCGATGTCGCGATCAACGATGTCTGGGTCTGCCGTTCCGGAGGCGTCGGCGACTCCCGCGATCTCGTCGACATGGCCGGGCGGCTGGTGCGGATAGTCGTCGACCTCGGCGCGGGGTCATCCTCGGCGACGGTGCTCACCAATGACCTCACCGCGGACTATGTCCACGAGAACTCTGCCTACTCGACGTGACGCATCCATCTGACGCATCCATCTGACGGGACGACCATGACCGACACGAACGACGCCGCCGCGAAGGCCGCCATCCTCGCTGAGGCCCTACCGTGGCTGGAGCGCTGGCATGGCGCGACCGTCGTGGTGAAGTACGGCGGCAATGCCATGACCGACGACTCCCTCAAGGCCGGGTTCGCGGAGGATGTGCTGTTCTTGCGGCTGGCCGGCCTGCGTCCCGTCGTGGTGCACGGAGGTGGCCCGCAGATCAGTGCCATGCTCACGCAGCTGGGCGTGGAGTCTGAGTTCAAGGGCGGTCTTCGGGTCACCACACCGGAGGTGATGGATGTCGTCGGCATGGTCCTCGTGGGTCAGGTCCAGCGCGAGCTGGTCGGCCTGATCAACGAGCACGGCCCGTATGCGGTGGGGCTCTCGGGGGAGGATGCCCACCTCTTCACCGCCGAACGCCGAGGGGCCCTCGTCGACGGGGAGACAGTCGACATCGGTCAGGTGGGTGACGTCGTGAACGTCCGCCCGGACTTCGTGCAGCAACTGCTGGCTGACGGGCTCATCCCGGTGGTGTCGACGGTGGCGCGCGGTGAGGACGGCACCTCGTACAACGTCAACGCCGACACCGCGGCAGCGGCCCTGGCTGTCGCACTCGACGCCAAGAAGCTGATCGTCCTCACCGACGTCGAGGGTCTGTACGCGAACTGGCCGGACAAGGAGTCCCTGATCCGGGCCATCGGCCTGACCCGACTGCGCGAGATGCTGCCTACGCTCGAGAGCGGCATGGTGCCGAAGATGGAGGCATGCGCCCGCGCCGTCGAGGGCGGGGTTCCTCGCGCCACGGTCATCGACGGGCGGGTTCAGCACAGCCTTCTGCTGGAGGTCTTCACCGACACCGGTGTCGGCACGATGGTGCTGCCGAAGGAACCCGCATGACATCGACGGATTCTCTCCGGGAGCGATGGCAGGGCGCCCTGATGGACAACTACGGCACGCCGCCCGTCGCTCTGGTGCGCGGCCGCGGCGCGAGGGTGTGGGACGCCGATGGCAGGGAGTACATCGACCTGCTCGCCGGCATAGCCGTGAACGCGCTGGGCCATGCGGATCCGCGCATCATCGACGCTGTGGCAAGCCAGTTGGCGACGCTCGGCCACACCAGCAATCTCGCCATGACCGAGCCGGCGATCGTCTTGGCCGAGCGACTGGTGGATCTCATCGGCGATCCGTCTGCGCGCGTGTTCTTCTGCAACTCCGGTGCCGAGGCCAACGAGGCCGCCTTCAAGATGGCGCGACTGACCGGGCGGACGGGGATGATCGTCGCGACCAACAGCTTCCATGGGCGCACGATGGGATCCCTCGCGCTGACCGCCCAGCCACCGAAGCAGGCCCCCTTCCGGCCGCTTCCCGGAGAGGTCGTCGATGTGACGTACGGCGACGCGGCGGCGTTGCGTGCTGCAGCCTCACCCGACACGGCGGCCATCGTCCTCGAGCCCGTCCAGGGGGAGGGGGGAGTGATCGTGCCGCCCGAGGGCTACGTCGGTGAGGCCCGCGCCGTCGCCGACGAGGTGGGCGCGCTGCTGATCCTCGACGAGGTGCAGACCGGCATCGGCCGTACGGGGACATGGTTCGCCCACCAGTCGGACGGGGTGCGCCCGGATGTCATGACCCTGGCGAAGGGTCTCGGCGGCGGCCTCCCGATCGGAGCGGTCATCGCCACGGGGAGGGCGGCGACACTGTTTGCTCCCGGGATGCACGGCTCGACCTTTGGAGGCAACCCGGTGTCGTGCGCCGCGGCCCTGGCGGTCCTGGAGGCCATCGAGGCGGATGACCTGCTCGCCCGGGCGACGGACCTGCACACGAGTCTCACCTCGGCGTTCGTCCAGCGGTCCCACGGAGTCGCCAGCGGCGCCCGCGGGCGTGGGCTCCTGATCGCAATCGAGTTGGCGCAGTCCAATGCACCCGATGTCGAGAGAGCGGCTCGCGAGGCCGGGCTCATCGTCAACGCGGTCGGTCCTGCGGCGATCCGTCTGGCTCCGCCCCTGGTGCTCTCGGATGACGATGTCGCCGAGGCGATCGTGCGATGGGACACGGCCTGCGCGGCCGTGGCAGGTGGGGCGGTCTCATGAGCGGCTCACCGCGCACCGCCACGGCTCGTCGCGCGAGGATCTGCACCCTGATCGCCACACGGAGCATCTCGTCCCAGGAGGAGCTCGGAGCGATCCTGGCCGATGAGGGCATCTCGGTGACACAGGCGACTCTCTCCCGGGACCTGCTGGCGATCGGGGCGCACAAGTCGGTCGCGGGCGACGGCCGGGCGGTGTACGAGGTGGATGAGGCGGCCGCCTCGGACACCTCGATCCCGCAGAGCTCGGCCGACTCGACCCTGATCCGCGTCATCGCGGAGCTTCTCGTGCGGGCGGAGGCGGCCGGCACCATCGCGGTGGTGCACACCCCGCCGGGCGCGGCCCAGTTCCTGGCCGGCCACCTCGACCGTCATCCAGATCTCGGGATCATCGGCTGCGTGGCCGGTGACGACACCATCATCATTGCCATGCGCTCGGAGACCGAAGCACAGCAGCTCTGCACTAGCCTCCTGCGAATGGCCGAACAGAGGAGCACCTCGTGACCGAGCAGGACCAACCCACCAGGCTGTGGGGCGGCCGTTTCGAATCCGGTCCGTCGGATGCGATGGCCGCGCTCAGTCTGTCCACGCACTTCGACTGGCGGCTGGCTCCCTATGACATCCAGCAGACACGGGCGCACGCGAAGGTTCTGCACGCTGCAAGTCTGTTGACGGATGACGAGTTCGCCGCCGTCGTCGCCGCCCTCGAATCGCTGCTCGGGGACGTGCGGTCCGGCGCAGTGCGTCCGGACCCGTCCGACGAGGATGTCCACACCGCTATCGAGCGAAACCTCATCGAACGCCTGGGCGATCTCGGCGGCAAGCTGCGGGCCGGCCGGAGCCGCAATGATCAGGTGTCCACTGACTTCCGCCTCTACCTGCGCGACCAGGTCCGGGCGATCGCTCTCGCCGTCACCGATCTGCAGCAGGCGCTGCTCGATCAGGCGCGCGAGCACATCACGACGTTCTCCCCGGGCTTCACGCATCTGCAGCACGCTCAGCCGGTCTCGTTCGGTCATGAGCTGGCCAAGCACGTGCACGCACTGGGTCGCGACGTGGAACGGCTCGCGGACTGGGACCGACGGGCCGCGAGGTCCCCGCTCGGCGCGGGTGCGCTCGCCGGCTCGAGCCTCGGCCTCGACCCGCAGGCCGTGGCGGCGGACCTCGGCTTCGACGAGGCGCTCGGCAACTCGATCGATGCGACGAGTGACCGCGACTGGGTCGCGGAGTTCCTGTTCGACGCAGCCATGATCGGCGTCCACCTCTCCCGTCTGGGGGAGGAGGTCATCCTGATGGCGTCGCGTGAGTTCGGCTGGGCGACGCTCCACGACTCGTGGTCGACCGGCTCGTCGATCATGCCGCAGAAGAAGAACCCGGACGTCGCAGAGCTGGCGCGAGGCAAGTCCGGTCGACTGATCGGCAACCTCACCGGAATGCTGGCGACGATGAAGGGCCTGCCCTTCGGCTACAACCGTGATCTGCAGGAGGACAAGGAGCCGGTCTTCGACACGGTCGAGCAGCTCCTCCTGGTCCTCCCTGCGATGACCGGGATGATCGCGACGCTGCAGTTCGACACGGTGCGCATGGCGGCCTCGGCTCCGGAGGGGTTCGCCCTGGCCACCGACATCGCCGAGTGGCTGGTGCGGGAGGGGGTGCCCTTCCGTGAGGCCCATGAGATCGCCGGGGCCTCGGTCCGGGCGGCCGAGTCCCGAGGACTGGAACTGTGGGACCTCTCGGACGACGACCTGCAGGCCGTGTCACCGCACCTGACGCCCGGCGTCCGCGGCGTGCTCAGCCTGCGGGGCTCGCTGGACTCGCGGTCCGCGTTCGGCGGCACGGCTCCTGACCGCGTCGCCGAGCAGGTCGATGCCCTCGCGGCGATGCTCGCCGAGCAGCGCGTGGCCTGGGCCTGACCGCCGCCTCGCCAGTCTGACGATGGACAGTCGCCTGCCCCTTCTCGTCGCGCGGATCGCCTTCGCAGCAGCGTTGGCTGCCGTGGCGTGGACGTCGCTGCTGCCTCCGGATGATGTGCCCTCGGCATTCGGGTTCTCCGACAAGGTGCTGCATCTGGCCGGGTATGCGGTCCTCGGTGCCCTGGCCGTTCTCAGCGGGCTGCGATGGCCCGTAGCCATCGGGGCCGTGGTCGGCTGGGGGCTCGTCCTCGAGGTGGCCCAGGGACTTCTGGGGTACCGGTCCTTCGAGTGGCTCGACCTGCTGGCCGACGCGATCGGGGCTGCCGCCGGTGTGCTGATCACGGCTCGCATCGTCGCCGAGGTGAACACCCGCCGAGCAGTCCGCGCCCAGGATGCGAAGCGCGAGCGCCGCAGGCAGCGGCGCGAGCGGGCACGCACACCGGAGAACCCGATGAACCCGGCCAGGGCGGCGGCTCGGCGCGGAGCTCCCACGTGGCAGCAGGTCGCGCAGCGGCGGGGTGGGAAGTGCTGGCTCTGCGGCACACGCACGTACCCGGAGGACCGCATTCGCGCCAAGGACGGCCGCGAGCGTCTCGGAGCCACCTACCCGGAGGTCGACTACGTCCTCGCGATCGAGTCCGGGGGGACGTACGAGGACGACAATGTCCGTCTCGCCCATCGGCACTGTGCCGCGACCCGACGGGCGAAGCCGCACCTCACGACGTTCGGCCGTCCTCCGCGCACCTACGTCTGATCGACACGGAGCCCCCGTGATCGACACGGAGCCCGCGTGATCGACACGGAGCCCGCGATGCGGCAGACGCTGCTGGATCAGGACGGCTGCTGGATCAGGAAGACGTGCGTCCAGCCGTCGGCGCCGAGATTGGTCGTCACGACCTCGCCGGTCGCGCCGGCGAAGGTGCCCGAGCCGCCGATGACCGGTCGCGTCGTCCTGGTGCCGGCTGCGATCGTGGCACCAGCGGCGGGGTACAGGGAGATTCCTCCGATCACCAGTTGGTTGGCCTCGTCGCCGATGACGAACACGAGATTCGATGCCCGCAGTTCCTGGTCGCCCGGGAGACCGGTTGCCAGGGTCGTGAGCGTCCCCGTGAAGTACTGGCCGTCACGGGCCGCTCCGTCCACAGCGATGGGCGCGAGGAATGTCCGGACGGTGCCGATCCCGGAGCCCGTCACCGCGATGGGGTCGACGGCCTGGTGATAGACCGTGACACGCCGGACATCAGTGGCGGCCTGAGCGGTGCCGGTCGTGGCGAACAGGGAAGCGACGACGACCGCCGCTGCAAGGATTCGGCGCAGGATCATGGATGCACCGTAGCGGTGGCGCGACGGTGCATCGGAACGACAGCCTCGGAAGGATGCGAGCGTGACGCTGCGTGATGTGTTGTCGGGCCACGCGACTGAGGTCGCTCCCCGGCTTCTCAATGCGGTGATCACCAGCGAGGTCGACGGCGCGGTCGTTCGGCTGCGTGTCACCGAGGTGGAGGCCTACGGGGGAGTCGGCGAGGACCCAGGGTCGCACGCCTTTCGGCGGCAGACCCCGCGCAACGCATCGATGTTCGGACGCGCTGGCCACGCCTACGTGTATTTCACCTACGGCGTGCACTGGTGCTTCAACATCGTCACCGGGGCCGAGGGATCTGCTGGCGCCGTGCTCATCCGGGCGGGAGAGATCGTGGTGGGGCAGGACATCGCGCGGGCGCGTCGAGGTGAACGGGTTCGGGCGCGGGACCTGGCCCGGGGTCCGGCACGCTTGACGGTGGCGCTCGGAATCACCGGTGAGCACGATGGCACCGACCTGGTGCAGAGCCCCGGAGTGTTACGGGTCGAGGTGCCCAGTGGGCCGCTGGCCGAGCACCTCGTGGGTCCTCGGACGGGTGTGGCCGGCGCGGGGGCGGTGACTCCGTGGCGCTTCTCCTTGCCGGATGATCCGACGGTCAGCCCGTATCGACCTGCCTCGCCTCGCCGGTCCTGATCGAACGGGCCAGCCGGGTGCGCAAGGATGGGTCCGTGTCCACGATCATCGACGAACTCTCCTGGCGCGGGCTCATCGCCCAGTCCACCGACCTCGATGCCCTGCGGGAGGTCACCGCGGCTGGTCAGGTCACCCTGTACTGCGGATTCGATCCGACGGCGCCGAGCCTGCATCTGGGCAATCTGGTCCAGATCCTCACCGTCCGGCGGTTCCAGCAGCACGGCCACCGCCCGCTGGCCCTGGTCGGTGGGGCCACGGGGCTCATCGGCGACCCGAAGGAGACCGGTGAGCGGACCCTCAATTCCAGAGAGGTCGTCGAGGGGTGGGTCGGGCGCATCCGTGCGCAGCTCGATCGCTTCTATGAGTTCGAGGGGCCGAATGCGGCCGTCGCCGTCAACAACCTTGACTGGACCGAGGGCATGGGGGTGCTGGAGTTCCTCCGTGACGTCGGCAAGCACTTCAGCGTCAACCGGATGCTCGACCGCGAGGCGGTGGCGGCCCGTCTCGCGAAGGACGGGATCTCCTACACGGAGTTCAGCTACCAACTGCTCCAGTCGTACGACTTCGTGGAGCTCTACCGTCGCTATGGCTGCACCTTGCAGACCGGCGGTTCGGACCAGTGGGGCAACATCACGGCTGGCGTCGATCTGATCCGGCGGATGGAGGGCGGTCATGCCCATGCGTTGACGACGCCGCTGATGGTCAAGGCCGACGGAACCAAGTTCGGCAAGACGGAGTCAGGAACGGTCTGGCTGGACCCTGAGTTGACGAGCCCCTACGCGTTCTTCCAGTTCTGGATGAACTCCGACGACCGGGACGTGCCCACCCTGTTGCGCACCTTCAGCTTCCGCTCACGGGAGGAGATCGATGCACTCATCGTCTCCCTGGAGGAGCGACCCCAGGCTCGTGAGGCTCAGCGGGCGCTGGCCTCGGAGCTGACGGCACTCGTTCATGGGGAGGGAGAACGCGACGCGGCTGAGGACGCGGGGCGGGCACTGTTCGGGCGGGGTGAGCTCGGTGACCTTCCGGCCGCGACGCTCGATGCTGCGCTGCGTGAGGCTCCCCATGTGGAGGTCGCGGCGGCGGAGGTGTCCGACGGCCTGCTCCCTGCCTACGAGGACCTCTTCGCGCGCACCGGACTGGCCCCGAGCAAGTCGGGAGCACGTCGCACGATCGCCGAGGGCGGGGCCTATGCCAACAACGTCCGAGTGGAGGATCCGACCGCGCAACCGGCCGTGGGTGACCTACATCACGGGGAGTGGTTGGTCCTGCGGCGCGGCAAGAAGGCCTTCGCGGGCGTTCGACTCGCCCCATGATTCCGACGAAAACCGTTGCGCCGCAACGATATCGACCAGTCATCGGGTGGGGCAGGAGGGAGCGGGCAGCCCGGTGGGGCCCGGATTTGACCTGACGCGATCCGTGAGCGTATGGTTTACCCACCGCAAGGGAGCACCGGACACCAAGCCGAATTCCTACGCCAGGGACTGAGTCCCGGGAGGGTTCGCCAAGCTAGGCCGGTCCTGCGGGAACTGATGGTCTTCCACCAGGTTGACACGCCGGAGACGGTAAGTTGACAACAGTGGTGAAAGTCTGTAAGTTTGGAACGTTGCCCCAAAACGGCTCGAAAGATCCGCGGCGGTGCGCGCCCGCTCCTTGAGAACTCAACAGTGTGTCACATGTCAATGCCAATTAACCCCGTTCTGGGGTAGGCACTGGCCCTCGTGGTCAATGGCCTGCTCGCAGACGGATTCCTTTGGTAGAAATATTGAGCACCAGCTCAACTTCTGCCAGTTTCACAACTCATTCATTTATGGAGAGTTTGATCCTGGCTCAGGACGAACGCTGGCGGCGTGCTTAACACATGCAAGTCGAACGGTGAACGCGGAGCTTGCTCCGCCGGATCAGTGGCGAACGGGTGAGTAACACGTGGGTAACCTGCCCCTGACTCTGGGATAACGTCTCGAAAGAGACGCTAATACCGGATATGAACTCCTTGGGCATCCTTGGAGTTGGAAAGTTTTTCGGTCAGGGATGGACC
>JAUHZW010000200.1 GCA_030425745.1 Actinomycetes bacterium | reverse complement strand
TCCTTCGAGTGCAGGGTCAGATCGTGGAGGTGGGGTGCGGAGCTCGACCGGCCGCCGCGTACAGCGCGTCGATCGTCTCCATCGTGCGCACGGCGTCGTCGGCGTCGGTGACCATCGGCACGCCCTCGCGCACGAGCCGGGCCATGGCCTCCAACTGGTACGCGTACGTAGAACGGGTGGGGAGCTCCTCGACCCGCTGATCCGTCCCGACGGTGACGATCACCCTGCTGTCGGTCTGGGGCAGGACGAAAGCGGGCGCATAGGCCTCGCCGAGTGAGCCCACGATCCGCAGGGAGAAGTCCCAGACCCCATGCGTCATCGACGACTCCAGATGAGCCGTGACCCCATTGGGGTACGAGAGATCACCGGCAAGCCAGGCATCGACCCCCGGGTACCCGGGCACCTCGCCGGCGCTCGCGCGGGTCACCGTCGGCTCACCCCCCAGCAGCGGCCCGAGGTCACGGATGCCGTGCACTGCATAGCACCCGACGTCCATGAGACTCCCGCCGGCCAGATCGGCGATCCATCGCGGGTCACCGGAGGGAGGCGGTGGCATGAGCATGCGTGCCTCGACGTACGTGACGTCACCGATCTCACCACTGCCGGCCAGTTCGATCATGCGCAACTGCACGGGGTGGTACCGGTAGTGAAAGGCCTCGACCACGTGGACGCCCGCGGCTGCAGCCGCATCACGGACGCGGCGCGCCTCGTCGGTGTTGCTGGCGTAGGGCTTCTCGGTGAGCACGTGCTTGCCGGCCTCGACAGCGCGGAGGTTCCACGGGCCATGCAGCCCGTTGGGGAGGGGGTTGTAGACGACCTCGACCTCAGGATCGTCGATGACCGCCTGGTATGAGTCGAGGACGCGCTCGATGCGACCGTTCTCGGCGAATTCACGGGCGCGCTGGGGATCGCGGGCGGCGACGGCCACGAGGCGTGCCCCGGTCTCGTGCGCGGGCTTGAGGATCGCGTTGTCGCTGATCCGCGCTGCGCCGAGGACGCCGATGCGCAGCGGCTCCACGGTCAGTCCTTGCCGAGGGCGAAGACCGGGTACAGGCCGAACAGGAACAGCAGACCGCCGGCCAGAGAAGCCGAGGCGATGTCGCCGTTGTTCATGGTGCCGATGCCATAGGTGACCAGCCCGGCGAGGATCAGGAGCATGATGATGGCTCCGACGGCCGACTTCTTGTTGTCGCTGTGCTCGCTCACGCGGCTGCCTTCCTACGGTGTGTCCAGGGAACGGCCCCATCGTAGGGGGCGCCAGGTCCAGACTGCTCAGTGGTCGCCGCCGGCCATGAGGCGGCCGATGCTCCCACGATCCACGTCCTCGGCAGCCATCTCCGCCACAAGGCGCCCGTCGTACATGACGACGACGCGATCGGCAAGGCCGAGCACCTCGTCGAGTTCGGCGGAGACCAGCAGCACGGCGGCCCCGCGGTCGCGGGCATCGACGATCCGGGAGTGGATGAACTCGATCGAGCCGACGTCCACACCGCGCGTCGGCTGGGATGCGATGAGCAGGCTCGGGTCCGCGGCCAGCTCGCGGGCGATGACGACCTTCTGCTTGTTTCCACCCGACAGGGACTGTGCCGTGGTCTGGATGGATGGCGTCCGGACGTCGTACTCGCTCACCAGATCGGTGGCGAGGGTGTCGACCGCCTTGCGGTTGCGGACGCCCCACGAGGAGAACTCCGGCTCGTCGAACCGATTCAGCACCATGTTGTCGGCGATCGAGTAGGGGCCGACGACACCGTCCTTCTCGCGATCCTCCGGAACGTGGCCCACTCCCATCTGGTGGATCGCATGGGGTGAGGCGCCCTCGGCGTCCTGACCGTTGATCGTCACCGAGCGGGCCGTCGACTTGCGCAGGCCGGTGAGGGCCTCCACAAGCTCTCGCTGACCGTTGCCCTCGACGCCTGCGATCCCGAGGATCTCGCCGGCACGCACCTGAAGGGACACGTCGCGCACCGCGGGGAGCCCGAGGTTCCCGGCCACGTCGAGCCCCTGAACGTCCAGGACGACCTCGCCGGGCTGCGCCGGCTTCTTCTCGACCCGCAGGAGCACACTGCGGCCGACCATCATCTGCGCGAGGCCCGCCTGATCGGTCTGATCAGGAGTGGTGGTGCCGACGACCTCACCGCCGCGGAGCACCTCGATCGTGTCAGCCACCTCGAGCACCTCACGGAGCTTGTGGGTGATGAAGATGACGGCGACGCCGGAGTCGGCGAAACCGCGCATGACCCGCAGGAGCTCGTCGGTCTCCTGCGGCGTCAGCACGGCCGTGGGCTCATCCATGATGAGGACCTCGGCCCTGCGGTAGAGAGCCTTGAGGATCTCGACGCGCTGCTGGGCGCCGACCGGGAGGTCCTCGACCTTGGCGTTGACGTCGACCTGCAGGCCGTACTCCTCCGCCAGGCGGGCGACCTCGGCGGTCGCCTTCTTCATGTCGAGGAACATCGAGTGGCGCGGCTCGTCACCGAGGATGACGTTCTCGGCGACGGTGAACACCGGGACGAGCTGGAAGTGCTGGTGGACCATGCCGATGCCTCGCTTGATGGCATCGCGGGGCCCGGACAGCTTCACCGGCTTGCCGTCGATGAGGATCTCGCCCTCGTCCGGCGAGTGCAGGCCATAGATCATCTTGACGAGCGTGGACTTGCCAGCGCCGTTCTCCCCGAGGAGGGCCACGATCTGCCCGCGGTGGATCTTCAGGGACACGTCCCTGTTGGCGACCACTCCGGGGAAGCGCTTGGTGATGGACCGCGCCTCGAGGATCGGGGTCTGGGAGTCGAAGGAATTGGGCATACCTGTCCCCTAGTCCTTCTCGTAGGGTTTGCCGACGGCTGCCGGCGGCTTGATCCGGCCGGAGACGATCGCGAGCAGCACGATCGTCAGGATGTAGGGCAGCATGTTGATGAACTGCGGCGGGATCGCGATGACCTCATCGGCCTGGAGCTGGCTGGCCACGCCGTTGGCGAGGCCGAAGAACAGCGCCGCCGCCATCGCCCCGATCGGGTTCCATGCGCCGAAGATCATGATGGCCAGGGCGGTGAACCCTCGACCGGCCGTGAGCCCGCGTTCGAAGGTGCTGGCCGCCTCGATCGCCAGGTAGGCGCCTGCCAAACCGGCGAGTGCGCCGGCGAAGGTCACGTTGAGGAAGCGCATGCGCTGCACGTTGACGCCTGACGTGTCCGCCGAGCCGGGTTTCTCACCCACCGCCCGGGTGCGCAGGCCCCAGATCGTCTTGAAGATCAGCACCCACAGCACGAGGGCGATGATGATCGCCGCATACGTGAACATTCCGTTGTCGAACAGGACCGGACCGACGAGGGGGATGTCAGCCAGCACCGGAATGCGCAGCTTGGGGGTGATGGCGGGCAGCACATACCCCTGTGAATAGAAGAAGGACGTCAGTCCCGTGGCGAGAATGTTGATGATGGTGCCGGCGATGATCTGATCCATCTTCCAGGTCACCGCACCGGTGGCCAGCATGGCGCCCATGATCATGCCGGTGCCGACACCGATCATGGTTCCGGCGATCAGGTTGCCGGTGATCGCTGCTCCGAAGAAACCCGCGAACGCACTCATCAGCATCTGACCCTCGATGCCGATGTTGATGACACCACTGCGCTCGCAGATGATGCCGACCATGGCGGCGAGGATCAGGGGCACTGCATAGCGCAGGGAGAAGGAGAGAACGGAGACCGTGCGGTTCTCGTCCATGACGAAGGCGACGACGATCCCCGCGAGGATCGCGATCGTCAGGGTGTAGGCGTACCGAGCCCTCATGAGCCACCCCATCCGGAGCTGAGGCTCGCCTGCTTGGTGTTCCGGTTGCGGAACAGGAGGCGGCCGACCACAGGAGCGGCGACGAAGAGCAGCGTCAGCGCGAGGATGACGTCGACGACCTCCGGCTCGATCCCCGTCTCGAACTGCAGGGTCGCGGCACCGGACCGCAACGTGCCGACCAGCAGCGCCGCCGGGATGGTGGCGAGCGGGTTGGCCCGGGCCAGGAGGGCGATGGTGATGCCGTCGAAGCCGAGCCCGGCGTTGAACGTCGGCTCGAAGCGTCCGGTGATGCCGAGGGTCTCGACCGCGCCACCCATGCCGGCCAGGGCGC
>JAUHZW010000199.1 GCA_030425745.1 Actinomycetes bacterium | reverse complement strand
GCGCAGTTCCGGGATGTCGGCACCATGACGAAGCTGGATGAGCTGCACCACCCATTCGACATCACTGAGCCCACCGCGTCCGAGCTTGGTGTGCATCGCCGGATCCGCACCACGCGGCAGGCGCTCGGACTCCATCCGGGCCTTCAGCCGACGCACCTCGATGAGCTCATCATCACTCAGGGCACCCGCCCAGCGGACCTTGTCGATCATCGCCATGAAGGCATCACCCAAGTCGGCATCCCCACCGGCGACGGCCGCCCGGAGGAGCGCCTGGGCCTCCCACGTCGCTGACCACCGCTGGTAGTAGGCCGCGTACGAGTGCAGCGATCGGACCAGTGGGCCCTGCCTGCCCTCCGGACGCAGGTCGGCATCGATGTCCAGCGGGGGGTCTCCGCTCGGTGCCATGAGCTGACGGCGCAGTTCCTCGGCGATGGCGGCGGCGCGTCGCTGTGCCGCCTCCTCGTCACCCTCGACGCGAGACCGGTACGCGAACATCACATCCGCATCACTGCCGAAGCCGAGTTCGTGGCCCCCGAAGCGCCCCATCGCGATGATCGCGAAGTCGACGAGGCCATCGGGATCGACGGACCGACGGATGGCGGTCAGGGCCGCATCGATGGCGGTGGTCGCCACATCGGACAGTGCAGCACCCGCCACCTCGGCTGCCGAGACACCGAGGATCTCCGCAGCGGCGATGCGGAACAGTTCGCGCCGCCGGACGCCGCGGATGGCGGCAACCGCCTCCTGCGCGTCCTCATGGCGGTCGACGATCGACGCCAACTCGCTCTGCAGCGCCTCCCTGGTGCGGGGCACCAGATCATCGTCGTCAGCGAGGAGGGTCACAGCCTCGGGAGCCTCCAGCAGGAGTTCCGTCGCATACCTGCTGGCCCCCAGCAGGCGTGCCATGCGCTCAGCGGCAACCGACTCATCGCGCAGCAGTCGCAGGTACCAGGGTGTCGCGCCGAGCACATCGCTGACCCGGCGGAAGCCCAGCAGCGCCGCATCCGGATCCGGCGTGTCGGCGAACCAGCCGAGCATCACCGGAAGCAGAGTCCGTTGGATCGCGGCTCGTCGACTCACACCCGAACTGAGGGCCTCCAGATGACGAAGCGCACTGGCGGGGTCGGCGAAGCCCAGCGCGGCAAGCCGCGCCTCGGCGGCCTCGGGGCTCAGGCGTGCCTCGCCTGCGTCGAGGCGCGCCACGGCGTTCAGCAGCGGGCGGTAGAAGAGCTTCTCGTGGATGCGCCGGACCTGCCGTGCGTGACGCTTCCAGCAGTCGACGAGTTCAGTGACCGGATCCTTGCGGAACCCGAGTGACCGACCCAACCGGCGCAGTTCGGCGTCGGCCTCGGGCAGCGTGTGGGTGCGGCGGAGGCGGTGCAGTTGGATCCGGTGCTCAAGGGTCCGCAGGAACCGATACGCCTCGGCCAGTGCTGCGGCGTCCTCGCGCCCCACATATCCCCAGTTCGCCAGCGACTCCAAAGCCTCAAGGGTGTTGGGACTGCGGAGCATGACGTCGCTGCGGCCGTGCACCAGCTGCAGAAGCTGGACGGAGAACTCCACGTCGCGCAGGCCGCCGGGCCCGAGCTTGAGCTCCCGCTCCGCGATGCGGGCGGGCACATGGCTCTCGACTCGACGTCGCATGGCCTGCGCGTCCTCGACGAACGTCGGGTGATCGGCAGCCGACCAGACGAAGGGCCGGATCGTGTCCACGTAGACCTCGCCGAGCGCGAGGTCACCGGCCACGGGGCGGGCCTTGAGGAGGGCCTGGAACTCCCACGTCTGCGCCCAGCGGCGGTAGTAGCCCTCGTGCGAGGCCACCGTCCGGACGAGAACTCCCTGTTTGCCCTCCGGCCGCAGGTTGGGATCGACCTCCCAGATCGCGCCCTCCGGCGTGACGGCGTTGCAGGCCCGCATCAGCCCGGTGGCCAGCCGCGTGGCGATGCGCAGCGCCTCGTCCTCCTCGACTCCCTCGGTGGGCTCAGCGACGTAGATCACGTCGACGTCACTGACATAGTTGAGCTCGCGAGCGCCGCACTTCCCCATGCCGATGACGGCGAAGCGGCAACGATCGGAATCCTCACCGACCTCGGCACGCGCCACTGCCACACCGGCTTCGAGCACGGCGTCCGCGAGATCGGCCAGCCACCTTGCCACCGTCTCCATGGGTGCCAGACCGCTCATGTCGCGGCTGGCGATGCCCAGCAGCAGCCGACGGTAGCCGACTCTGAGAGCATCCAGCACCGGCTCGTCATGGCCCGCGGCACGCGGCCGCGGGTCATCGGGGTGGGCGCCGACGGCGACGAGGAGTTCCCGTCGCATCCGGGAGAACGACGGTGCCTCGGCAAGCGCCTCGGCATCCGCCAGGACCTCCCACTCACCGGGATGCCGTTCGAGGAACTCCCCCAGAGCCTCGGACATCCCGATCACGTCGATCAGCCGTCGACGCAGATCCTCGTCGGCAGTCAGGGCGGATGTGAGTCGGCGGGCGTCGGACTCGTCGGTCGCCTCGAGTATCCGCAGGAGCAGCAGCAGCGCCTGATCAGGGTCCGCCGCGCCGCCCAGATCCGCCACCAGTTCGTCGTCCGGCAGCTGTGCGGACAGCGCCGCGACACGGGGCTCGCCGAGGAGGCGCCGCGTGCGATCGAGGTCCTCGAAGCCGGCCCGGATGAGGCGACCCGTCTCGGAGAGCGCCCGCTCGGTCATCGGGGCCCCACGAGGCCGAGGGTCCGCGCTCGCATCCACACACCCTCACCCCAGGAGCGGATCGCCGGCCGCCATGCAGCCATGAGGTCTCCCTCGCGTTCACGGACACTGGCGGCCGCCTCATCCGGCGTGCGGTCGGTGCGGGGGACGGAGCTGCCGGACTCGTCGGCCCAGATCTGCACGATCTCCGGAGTCACCTCAGGGTGCATCTGGAGGCCATAGGCGGATTCGCCGAGCCGAAAGGCCTGAACGTGGCACGCAGAGTTGGTCATCAGCAGGACTGCGCCGTCCGGCAGCTCGCTGATGTGGTCCAGATGCCACTGCGCAGCGGGCACGGTGTCACCGGACAGCGGAACCGTCTGACCGATCACGGCATCGCCCAGACCGTCCATCGTCCGCGACACCTCCGTCACTCCGATCTCGGTGATGTCGGCCACCGCGACGGTTCCCCCGGTTGCGGCCGCGAGCAGCTGACCGCCCAGGCACAGGCCCAGCACGGGTACCCCTGACTCCACGGCATCGCGCAGGAGCTCTCTCTCCGTGGGCAGCCACGGGGCGACATCATCATCGTTCGCGCCCATCACCCCACCGAGGGAGACGACCGCATCGACATCCTGCGGCACCACAGCTGGCACCTCGATGCCGTCGAAAGCGCTCACCACGCGAAGGTCGAGGCCGTCCTCGGACAGCCACTCGCCGACGAGCGCCGCCGGGCATGTCGCGTCGTTCTGGATCACGAGCACCACGGGGCGACCCTCGGGTCGGACAGCGACGGACATAGGACGAATCTAGTACCGCATCCCAGCAGCGGGATCGGTCAGAGCATCGGCAGGTAGCGGTTGAGCTCCCACTGCGTGACCTGCCGGCGATAGTCCTCCCACTCAGCCTGCTTGTTGCGCAGGAAGAACTCGAACACGTGCTCCCCGAGGGTCTCGGCCACCAGTTCGGAGCGCTCCATGGCCTGAATGGCCTGGTTGAGGCTGCTGGGCAGGGGAGCCATGCCGAGCGCACGGCGCTCACCGGGGGTCAGCGCCCAGACGTCGTCCTCCGACCCACGCGGCAGCTCATACCCCTCCTCGATGCCCTTGAGCCCGGCAGCGAGCAGCACGGCGAAGGCCAGATAGGGGTTCGCCGCGCTGTCGAGTGATCGGAACTCCACGCGGGTGCTGTTCCCCTTCGACGGCTTGTACATCGGCACACGGATGAGGGACGAGCGGTTGTTGTGGCCCCAGCAGATCCAGGCCGGCGCCTCTCCCCCGCCTGCGAGTCGCTTGTAGGAGTTGACCCACTGGTTCGTGACCGCGGTGAGCTCAGGGGCGTGGACCAAGAGCCCGGCGATGAAGGACCTGGCGACCTTCGACAGCTGGTACTCCGATCCAGCCTCGAAGAAGGCGTTGCGATCGCCTTCGAAGAGGGACAGGTGGGTGTGCATGCCGGAGCCGGGCTGATCG
>JAUHZW010000198.1 GCA_030425745.1 Actinomycetes bacterium | reverse complement strand
GTGCACCTCGAACTCGAAGGCCGGGCCGCGTCCGGGCGTACCGGCTCCGTCCACGACGACCACCGCGAAGCCCTGATCCGCGAGCCACTGGTCAGATGCATAGGCCCCCGCCGCATGCACGACCCGAGCGTGGTGCGGGCCGCCATAGGGCGCCATGACGACCGGGAGTCGGGTGCCGGGCACGTGATCGGTCGGCAGCACGACGGCGCACGCCAGCTCACGCGCACCGACCCGGTGATACCTCGGTCGCGGGGTGACGACGGGGATCTCGGCGTTCGACGGCACGTTCCCGCTCGCAGTCGGCAGGGTGACGCGGATCGTCGTGCCCATCCGCTCAGGCCGGGTCGACGCGATGACGAGACCTCCCGCGCCTCCGGCGGCGGAGTGGATGCCGGGTGCGTCGTCGATCGCCTCGACCTCGCCGTCGCCCAGCAGTCGGTAGACGCCCTGATCCATCGGGTCGGCCTGCGCCGTGAACACCACCGGGTCGACGGACACCAGGCCCGTGACCTGCAGCGACGGGGGAGTGACCGGCTCGTCGTCTCGCGTGAGCCGGAACGTGTCGGACGACGTGTCGGCCACGATCTCCCACAGGTGCCCCTCGGCGTCGCGCCGTGGCACACCGGACTGCAGCGTGATCCACGGCTCGGTGACCCGCTCCTCGAGACGCTCGCTGCTGCCGTCAGCGCCGACGTCGAGCACGAGCTGCCGGGACTGGTCCCGTGACAGCACGCTGATGACAGCACGGTCACCGGCCGGGTCAGCGTGGGCGGTCGCGAGGTAGGGGTACTCGTCGTGGTCCCAGTCGACCGAGATCGGCTGGTCGTCGAGACGCAGGACGAACAGGTCGGCGCGCGGGTTGGTCGTGCCCGCGGACGGATAGCGGTGCGGGCGCGGCTCGTCCTCGGGGTTGGCAGGATCGCCGATCCATCGGATGTCGACGTCGGCCTCGTCATAGCGCTCCGCGAGCAGGGCCGTGGAGTCGGCCAGCCACCACAGACCGCGCTGGCGGCCGAGCTCCTCTGCCGCGACGAAGTCCGCCAGCCCCCAGGCCTCGGTCTCCGACTGCGGCGCGGCGAGGCAGCGGGGCCCAGCGGAGCCGTCCGCGGGCACGACGTGGACCGCTCGCCCGGAGACGAAGGCGACGCTGGCTCCATCCGGTGAGATCCGGGGGTCGATCACCGGGCCGGGCGAGGGCAGCGTCAGCGGCGTCGCCGCCGGGTCGTCGAGATCCACCGCCACCAGGACGCCGTCGATGCCGAACGCGGCACGGCGCACGTCGTGGTCGCACGAGTAGGCGGTGATCCCGGACGTGGTCTCGCGCATGCGCTCCCGGCGCGCACGCTCCTCGGGCGCGAGGTCCGCCTCGGCATCGCCGAGTGAGGACGCATCGACCACGCACCGCTCGGTCAGGCCCCCGTGACCGTCGGGCTCAGCCACCCACAGGGACCCGCGGGGGTCGCGCCCGCCGGAGCTGCGGATGAAGACGACGCGGCTGCCGTCCGGTGCGATCGAGAACGCCCGCGGCTGGCCCAGGCGGAAGCGGCGCGTCAGCGCCTCCTGCCGCGGGTAGGTCAGGGGCTCGATGGTCGTCGCGTCCACACTGTCGTCCGAAGTCACCGGGCGATCATGGCACCCATCCCGGCTACGCTTCCCGACGTGTCCTCGTCTTCCTCGGCCGCTGCCCCCGCCCTCGGTTCTGACCGCCGCCTGCTGCTGGTGCACGCTCACCCGGACGACGAGTGCATCGCCACCGGAGCCACGATGGCCCGCTACGTCGATGAGGGCGTGCACGTCACGCTCGTGACCTGCACCCTCGGTGAGGAGGGTGAGGTCCTGCTGCCCGAGCTCGCTCATCTGGCATCGGACAAGGACGACGCCCTCGGGGCGCACCGGCAGACCGAACTCGCCGCGGCGATGGCCGAACTGGGCGTGACCGACTCCCGACTCCTCGGCGGCCCCGGGCGGTTCCGTGACTCCGGCATGATCGGCACGCCGCCGAACGAGCGCCCTGACTCGTTCTGGCGCACAGACCTCCTCACGGCCGCCACAGAGCTCGTGCCGGTGATCCGGGAGGTCCGCCCGCAGGTCGTCGTCACCTACGACGACTTCGGCGGCTACGGCCATCCCGACCACATCCAGGCCCATCGCGTGACCCACTACGCCATTGCGCTCGCGGCCAGCCCCACCTTCCGGCCCGAGCTGGGCGCGGCGTGGACCGTGGCCAAGGTCTACTGGACCGCGTTCCCGCGCAGCATCGTCGTCGCCGGCATCGAGGCGATGAAGGCGCAGGGCATCGATGACGGCTTCGCCGAGATGGACCCTGACGACCTTCCCTTCGCCTGCGATGACGAACTGGTGACGACCGCGATCGAGGCGCCGGAGCATCTCGATCGCAAGATGGCCGCGCTCCGTGCCCACGGGACGCAGGTGACGGTGGACGGCGGGTTCTTCGCCCTCGCCGACAACGTCGGGGCCGAGGCCTTCGGAACCGAGTACTACCGGTTGGCCGCCGGAACGCCCGGCCCGGTCGGGGCCGACGGCCGCGAGTCCGATCTGTTCGCCGGGATCGTGGGGTCGGATGAGGCCGGGAGCCCGGGGTGAGTGATCCCGGTCCACGAGCGACGAGGCCGCGGCGGCCCTGGGGCCTGATCGCCCTGCTGTTCCCCGCCGGTCTGGTCATCGGCCTGGCGGGGGCCTTCGTGCAGGCCCATCGTGCCGTGGTCGAGGTGCCGTGGGGCGTCATGGTGGTGCCGTGGGGCGTCCCGCTGGTCTGGGTGGCCCTGCTGGCCGGAATCCGTGGGGGTGCGTGGCTCGTTCGCACCCGGTGGGGTGCGTGGTCGGTGATGCTGGGCTGGCTCGCGGCCACGATCGCCCTGGCCGCCGAGAGCCCCTCGGGTGACCTCGCCCTGTCCGGCGGCGGGCGTCAGATGACCTACCTGCTGGGCGGGGTGATCCTCGCCTCGGCTGCCGCCAGCCTCCCGATCCCGCGGAACCAGCCCGTGTCGTGAGCCGTCGGACCCCGTAGGCCCTGCGTAGCATCGTTGTCGAGCGTGCAGGAGCCGGCACGTCGGACAACGAGCACGACCACCGGAACGGACAGGACATCGGGACTCCCGAGGGAAGGGGCGAGCGTCGCATGACGTCCACCTCCCTGACGCCTGCCCAGCGCAAGGCGGTCCTCATCGGTGCTGCCGTGGGTGCCGTGCTCGTGGTCATCTACCTGATCGCCGTGCTGTCGTCCGGCGACACGGCGCGGTCCGGCACCAAGGTCGGTCGGGTCGACATCAGTGGCATGAACCAGGCCGAGGCGGCCGCAGCCGTGCAGCAGGCCTACGCGAAGCGGGCCTCCCGGGCCATCAAGGTCGTCGCCGGTGATGTGACGGCGAAGATCGATCCGGCG
This sequence comes from Actinomycetes bacterium, assembly GCA_030425745.1. GTDB lineage: Bacteria > Actinomycetota > Actinomycetes > S36-B12 > S36-B12 > UBA10649. The sequence goes on along the minus strand of JAUHZW010000198.1, from coordinate 772 downwards.
CAGGCGGGCCTGACCCTGGACGTGGAGGCCTCGGTCGCGCCGGCCTTCGGCCGCACGTGGAGTCCGATCACCCTCCTCACCGCTCCGTTCTCCGGCCAGCAGCTGGACCTCATCGGGACAGTCGATGATGCGGCGCTCGCCAACGAGGTCGAGCAGTTCGCCGATGCCGTGGCCACCGAGCCGGTCGAGCCGCGCATCACGGTGCGCAAGGGCCAGGCCAGGATCAAGGACGGATCTCCCGGCCGAGCCCTGGACACCGAGGCCACGACGATCGCTGTGCGGGATGCCTTCCTCGCCAAGCGTGAGCCCGTGCAGGCCTCGATCGTCGAGACCTCTCCCGCCATCACTCCCGAGGCGGCCCAGGCCGCCGTCCGCCTGGCGGAGACCGCCACCTCGGCCCCCGTCACCGTCGTCGCCGACGGTGTCCGGGCGACGTTGACCGGGGACGACATCGGGCGGGCACTGAGCTTCTCCGCCGAGGGCGGGCAGTTCGTCCCGTCCCTCAACGGGGCGAAGCTGCACCGCGCGATCAAGGACGACCTCGCCGCCATCGAGACGGCCGGCCGCGACGCCACGTTCAAGATCAAGGGCGGCAAGCCCCGCGTCGTCAGCTCGAAGGTGGGCAAGGGCGTCGAGGACGACGAGTTGGCAGCGGCGGTGGCCAGCGTGATGGGCAACCCGGCCGCGGACCGCACCGTCACCGTGACCGTCGGCGTCCGCGACCCCAAGGTCACCACCGCCGAGGCCGTCGAGCTCGGCATCCGCGAGAAGC
>JAUHZW010000197.1 GCA_030425745.1 Actinomycetes bacterium | reverse complement strand
CCGGGGCTGACCATCCCGGGCAAGATCGAGAAGATGGGCTACAAGGGAGTCGACACCACTGAGCTGGTGATGGACAACCTCAGGCTCTCCGACGCCGATCTGCTCGGCGGTGAGACCGGCAAGGGCTTCTACCAGATGATGGACGGCGTCGAGGTCGGCCGCGTCAACGTCGCTGCCCGCGCCTGCGGACTGGCGGAGCGGGCCTTTGAGCTCGGTGTGGAGTACGCACAGCAGCGGGTCACCTTCGGCAAGCCGATCGCCGAGCATCAGGCCGTCGCCTTCCGCCTGGCCGACATGGCGACGAAGGTCGAGGCCGCTCACCAGATGATGGTGATGTCGGCGCGCAAGAAGGACTCCGGCGAGCGCAATGACCTTGAGGCCGGCATGGCCAAGTACCTCGCGAGCGAATACTGCAAGGAGGTCGTCGAGGACTCCTTCCGGATCCATGGCGGCTACGGCTACTCCAAGGAGTACGAGATCGAGCGGCTGTACCGCGAGGCTCCCATGCTGATGATCGGCGAGGGCACTGCGGACATCCAGCGCATGATCATCGCCCGGCGACTGCTCGAGGACTACAAGACCCGCGGATGAGCGATCCCGTGGAGGTCCCATGCGTCGGAGCGATCGTCTTCGACGACACCGGGCGCCTCCTGCTCATCCGTCGGGGCAACCCTCCGGCGCAGGGTCAGTGGTCGCTGCCGGGTGGACGGGTCGAGCCGGGAGAGACGTGGCCTGACGCCGTGCTCCGGGAACTGCACGAGGAGACGGGCCTCATGGGCCGCGTCGCCCGGCTGGTCGGTGAGGTGCGCCGTGATGCGCCGGACGGCAGCATCTACGTCATCCACGACTACCTCCTCGAGGTCGACGGGGCACCGACTCCGCGGGCCGGAGATGATGCCCTGGACGCCGGATGGTTCACCATCGACCAGGTGGAAGAACTCGACACCAGTGCCGGTCTCGTCGAAGCGCTGCAGGGGTGGGATCTGCTGTAGCGGGTGACCCGCCTCAGAGGATGGCCCACACCGTGACGAGGTCTCCGTCACGCGTCCAGCCCCAGTCCTGCGCAAGGCTGGCGACGATGGCGAGGCCGCGGCCCGAGGTGGCCAGCTCGTCGGCGTCGCCGATCGTGGGATCTCCCGTGGGGGAGCTGCCCTGGACGCTGACCCGTATTCCTGACTCCGCACGCTGCAGCGTCAGGGTGGCGTCGCCCTCCCCATGCCTGACGGCATTCACAGCCAGCTCGGATGCGACCAGGGTCAGGGAATCGGCGAGATCCTCGGCGATGGCCGCATCGGTCGCGTACTCATTGACATGATCACGCGCCGCGCGCGCGGCCGACAGATCGGCGGGCAGGGGCCACGACCGCACCTGCATCGGATCAGGGGTCACGGTGCAGTTCTACCCCCTGGCAGGCTGACCAAACCAGCGTGCCCCTATCGTCGAGGCGTGGCTCGGGTCGTGGCGGTCGCCAATCAGAAGGGCGGCGTGGCCAAGACCACCACCGTGGTGAATGTCGCCGCCGCTCTTGAGGAATCCGGCGACCGCGTCCTCATCGTGGACCTCGATGCCCAGGCGTGCGCGACGTTCTCCGTCGGTCTGGACCCTGAGGATCTGGAGCGCACGGGAGCCGACGCCTTCCTCTCGCCCTCCACCGACTCCCCTGTGTCGGAGTTGATCCTCGCCACAGACGACGGTCCGGACCTGCTGCCGGCCGCCATCGACCTGGCCGGCGCGGACCGGGCGCTGGCTGCCGTGCCCGGGCGTGAGTACGTCGTCCGGGATGCTCTGGCACCGCTGCGCGAGCACTACGACTGGATCCTGCTGGACTGCTCGCCGTCGCTGGGCATCATCACGATCAATGCCCTCACGGCTGCAGACGCCGTCATCGTCCCGCTGCAGTGCGAGACGCTGTCGCATCGTGGCGTCGGCCAGCTCATGGAGACCATCGCCGACGTGCAGCGCCTGACCAACCCGCGACTGCGGGTCGCCGGAGTGGTGCCGACCCTGTTCGACGGCCGCACCGTTCATGCGAAGGCGGTCCTGGCCGATCTGGGGCCCCGCTACGGCGTACGGGTCTTCTCGCCGATCAGCCGGTCGATCCGCTTCGCGGAGGCGCCAGCAGCCGGGCGAAGCATCCTTGCCACGGCTGGCTCCTCACGCGGGGCGCAGGACTACCGCACTCTTGCCGGGGAGTTGGCGCAGGCTATTCCGACGGAGTGACCGGCTTGCCGCCGCGGGTCCGGCGCCGGCGCCGCTTGGGCTTGTCGCCTGACCCGCTGTCGTTCTTCGGCTTGTCACTGTGCTTGGCGTCGCCGTGCTTCTTGTCGCCGCGACCCTTGTGCCCATCGCCCTTCTGGCCGGATCGGTGACCGGATCCGCCGCCGGAGCGCCGCCGACGTGAGTCGCCGCCCTTGCCGCCGCGGTCAGAGGAGTCACTCCTGGGCTTCTTGCCGGTCTCGCCGATGTCCTCGACATGCTCGGCGGCCAGTCCCTCGCGGGTGCGCTTGTCCTTGGGCAGCTTGCCCTTGGTGCCGGCGGGGATGTTCAGGCCGGTGTAGACGTGATCGCTGGTGGAGTACGTCTCGATCGGATCCTTGAACGGGAGCTTCAGGGCCCGGTCGATCATCTGCCAGCGGGCGACGTCCTCCCAGTCCACGAAGGTGACCGCGGTGCCCGAGGAGCCCGCACGCCCGGTGCGGCCGATGCGGTGCAGGTAGGTCTTCTCGTCGTCAGGGCACTCGTAGTTGACGACGTGGGTCACGTTGTCGACGTCGATGCCGCGGGCGGCCACATCCGTGGCGACCAGGACGTCGACCTTGCCGGTGCGGAACGCGCGCAGGGCCTGCTCGCGGGCGCCCTGGCCGAGATCGCCGTGCACCGTGCCGACAGCGAACCCGCGATCGGTGAGCTCGTCGCACACCTTCTGGGCCTTGCGCTTTGTGCGGGTGAAGATCATCGCGAGATCGCGTCCATCGGCCTGCAGGATGCGGGCGAGCAGCTCGACCTTGTCCATCGGGTGCGTGCGCCACACGTGCTGCTCGATGGCGTCGACCGTCGCGTTCTCATCACCCATGTCGGCAGCCCGCAGGTGCAGCGGGCTGGTCATGTAGCGGCGGGCGAGGTTGACGATCTGGCCCGGCATCGTGGCCGAGAAGAGCATCGTCTGGCGCTTGTCCGGGATCATCGCCACGATGCGCTCGACATCGGGCAGGAAGCCCATGTCGAGCATCTCGTCGGCCTCGTCGAGGACGAGGACGCGCACATGCGAGAGGTCGAGGTCACGACGCTGGGCGAGGTCGATGATGCGGCCGGGAGTGCCGACCACCACGTCGATGCCGTTCTGGAGGGCCTCGATCTGCGGTTCGTAGGCCCGGCCGCCGTAGACCGCGAGGACGCGGACGCCCTTGATGCGCCCAGCACGCTCGATGTCGGTCGCGACCTGCAGGCCGAGCTCACGCGTGGGGCACACGACGAGGGCCTGGGGCTTGCCCTGGGCAGCCTCGGGGAGGTCCTGGTACTCCGGGTTGGCCGGCGCGACCATGCGCTGCAGCAGCGGGATGCCGAAGCCGAGTGTCTTGCCGGTGCCGGTCTTGGCCTGACCGATGAGGTCGCTGCCCTTGATGGCCGGCGGGAGGCACTGGGCCTGGATCGGGAACGCGTAGGTGATGCCGTCGGCCTCAAGGGCCTCCGCGATCTGCGGGTCGGCGCCGAGTTCGATGAAAGTGGGGGCGGTGGTGGGATCCACGGAAGATGTCATTTGCACGAACTGTACCGCGCAGGCCTCGCTAGCCTGAGCACACCATGACTGAACAGGCCCCACCGCCCTCGGCGATCGACACCGACCCCGAATACCGTGCTGCGGTCATCGACCTGCTGGGAGTCCTGGCCTACGGCGAGCTGTCGGCCTTCGAACGCATCGCAGCGGACGCGGCCATGGCCCCGCTCATCGACGACAAGGCAGCCCTGGCCGGCATGGCCACAGCGGAGTACCGGCACTTCACCCAGCTGCGTGACCGCCTCGTCGAGATGGGTGTCGAGCCCCAGGAGGCGATGGACCCGTTCCGGAACGCCTACGAGGAGTATCACGCGCAGACCGCACCCAAGGACTGGCTCGAGGGCATGGTCAAGGCCTATGTGGGCGACGGCATCGGTGCGGACTTCTACCGGGAGATCTCGGCCTACGTCGATGCCGACAC
>JAUHZW010000196.1 GCA_030425745.1 Actinomycetes bacterium | reverse complement strand
CCCGCTCCTATCTGGAGAGCCTCGGTGTCCAGCGCATCCGCCACTGGGGCCGGGGCGTGGACACAGAGCAGTTCTCCCCCACTCACCGCGACGAGGAGCTTCGTCATCAATGGCGCGGACCCCGGGAGGACCGCATCGTCGTGGGCTACCTCGGGCGCCTGGCGCCGGAGAAGAACGTCGCCGCCCTCGCCGCGCTGGCCACTGATCCACGGGTCTCGCTGGTCATCGTGGGCGACGGCCCGCAACGCGCGGACCTCGAGATGCTGCTGCCCACCGCGCGCTTCCTCGGTCAGTTGACCGGGGCCGCCCTGGGCCGCGCCGTTGCGTCGTTCGACGTCCTCGTCGCCCCTGGCGAGCGCGAGACCTTCTGTCAGGTGGTGCAGGAGGGCATGGCGTCCGGCCTACCGGTCGTCGCCCCCAGCGTGGGTGGGCCGCGCGACCTCATCGACCACGGAACCACGGGACTGCTCTACGGGGCTGGCGTCATCGACGAACTCGTCGCCGCTGTTCGCCTCCTGCATCGGGCTCCTGACATGCGTCGAGCCATGGGTGCGATGGCGCTCCAGACCGTGGCCGGTCGCACGTGGGAGCGGAACGGAGACGAGCTCGTCCGTCACTATCAGTGGGCGATCGACACACACCGCTCCGCAACAGCAGCGGCGTGACGATGTGCGCGGAGCATCTCGACTCGCTGGTGGGCCCGACGTCGGATGTCTAGGGTGGTCCTGACCCCTCGGGAGGACGACGTGACCGACATCGTGACCGTGACGTTCGCGGCCGACACGCAGAACGTGGCGCTGGCCCGCACCGTGGCTGCGGCCATGGCCGCTCGGGCCGACCTGCCCCTCGACCAGCTCGAGGACGTGCGGCTCGCGGTCGACGAGGCCGCGACCGAGGTGATCTCGTCTGCGGCCGAAGGAGCGACCGTCACCTGCGCGTTCGATCACGACGACTCGGTGCTCTACGTCACGGTGTCGGCGCCGACGTCGGCGACCGAGCCGCCATCGCCAACCTCCTTCGGCTGGACCGTCCTCAGCGCCCTCGTGGACTCCGCCACCGCCGAGATCATCGACGGGACCCTGTCGATCCGTCTGCAGGTCTCCAGCGATCTGGTGGACGTGTGACGGCTGCCGCCCAGGAGACCGGGGGCTGGTCGGACGACCAGCGACGGCATGAGCATCTCCTGCTCGACGAGTTCCATCGACTCGCCGAGTCTGATCCGCGCCGCCTCCAGGTGCGCGATGAGCTGATCGAGCTGCATCTGCCCCTCGTTCATCACCTGGTGCGCCGGTACCGTGACCGGGGCGAGTCGACGGAGGACCTCGTCCAGGTCGGCACCGTCGGTCTGATCAAGGCGATCGACGGATTCGACGCCACCCGCGGGGTCGAGCTCTCCACATACGCCACCCCGACGATCCTCGGCGAGATCAAGCGGCACTTCCGTGACCGCACATGGGCCGTGCGCGTACCCCGACGCCTGCAGGAGCTCCAGCGGCAGGTGACCACCGCCTCGGAGGAACTCACCACCGAACTGCAGCGCTCCCCCACCGTCCGGGAGATCGCCGAGCGACTCGACATCTCGCAGGCCGACGTGCTGGATGCACTCGAGGCCCGGCAGGCCTACTCGACCGACTCGATCGAGCCGGAGCGCGATGACGACTCCTCCCCCGGCCTCGTCGCGACCCTCGGTGACGAGGACAGCGCCTTCGATGCGATCGACGAACGCGAGACGCTACGGCCCCTGATCGAGGCGCTCCCCGAGCGGGAGCGCCGCATCCTGATGCTGCGGTTCTTCGAGGACAAGAGCCAGTCGGAGATCGCCGAGGAGTTGGGGATCTCGCAGATGCATGTGTCGCGGCTGCTGGCGCGCACACTCGGAACACTTCGCGCAGGGATGACCGCGGAGTAGGAGGCTCGTTCGCGTAGGGGCCCTAGAACGGCGGCGGTTCCGGATGGCGCCTGCCGTGATACTCGATGCGCACCCTCCCGCGGCGCCTGGGTGGGTGGCCGGAGGACAGCGCGGCCGCGACGACACGAGCGAAGTGGCGGCTGGTGGTGGACTCGACGATCGAGTCGGCCCGACACCGGTAGCGCCGCCCCTGCGGAGAGGTCCAGGCGCACGATCCGTCGGCCCGGGAGAGGTCGATCTGCCACTCCGCATGCGTCTTGAGCAGGTGATGACGCACGCACAGCGCGCCGAGGTTGTCCGGGTCGGTGCCACCCCCGCTGTCCCAGGGCCTCGCGTGGTCGACCTGCCCGAACCGCGCGGCACGCCCGCAGCCGGGGAATCGGCAGGTGGCGTCACGGCGGATGATGAATTCACGGAGTCGGGCGGGCAGGCGGTAGGAGGTGCGCCCGCACCCGCTCAGCACGCCGGTCACCGGATCAGCGAGGAACTTGCGGAGGGTGACCTCGACGTCCGGGTCGGACAGCAACTCGGCCAGATCCTCCGCTGCGACCTCGGCGCCGTCGATCGTGGCGTTGCCCATCCCCGCGCGGATGGCATCCGCGAGCGACGCCGGCGACAGGCCGTCGGAGTCGACCGCCGGAATCACGACATCCAGTCGCACGGCAGGGGCGACCCCACCGAACACCAGAGCCGCCAGTGCCTGCGCCCGCCGCTCACCGATCGACAGGCTCTCGTCCTCGATCGCGGCCGCCTCGCGACCCACCGCCTCCATCAGAGCACGCGCAGCCGGAGTGGACATCCGGGCGAGGAGGACAGAGATGCCGTCAGCCTCCTCGATGATGCGCACATCCCGCGTGCACCGCTGCTGGCGGCGTCGCTGCTCGACGCCCTCGGCGTCCAGCGCGAGGAGCGCCCGCTTTGCCGCCGCGCGAGTCTGGGACACCGTGCCGCGACAAGCGACCCGCAGCACGCGCTGCTCCAGGGCAGCGCACATCGCTGCATGACGGGCCGTGCCCTCGGGGCCGTCGTCGTGCCGAGAGGACAGCTGACCTGCGACATCGACGATCACGGAGGCGTGGCGCCCGGAGATGTCACCTTCACGCAGGGCAGCCAGCGTGGCGGGCAGGTGCGCGTGCAGCAGGCGGGCATCCTCGATGAGCGACCCCGCATGGCCAGGCGCCCACCGCACGGCCGCAGCGATCTCCTCACGCGCGACATCCTCGATCCGAATGGCGCGGGGCCTGCGCCGCTTGTCGCCATCAGCGGACTCGACCGTGAACTCCTCCACGCGAGGGACACGGTCGGCAGCCTCCACGAGCAGGTCGGTGCGAACGGCCTCAAGGTGCGCGATGCAGCGCTCGAGTCACTGGAGATCGTCAATGGCCGCAACAGGATCTCGCCGGCGAGGCTGATGCTCAGCCGAGCCCAGCAGCGCATCGACCTCGGCGCGGAGGTCGAGACCCCCGGAGGTGATGTCGGCGCTGCTGTGCTCCATGACCCGAATCTACGGTGGGGGTCTGACATCAGCGGTGGGCAACCTGAGCCACACATCACAGCCACCCTCGGGCAGCGCGGAACGCCGCCACTGACCGCCGGAGACCGCGTCGAACATGCTTGTTCCCATGCCCGCTGCGGACGCGCTGACCGGGGTCTCACCGTCACTGCGAACGCGAACTTCCCACGCGCTGTCCACCCCCACGGCCTCCACGGACACCCGGGTCGCCCGGCCGTGGCGAAAGGCGTTCGTCAGGCACTCCTCCACCACGTCGCGAAGGTCCCGAACCGACGCGGCCGGCACGACACCCCCGGACGTCACGACGTCGATCTCCATCAGGGCCGACCACGGCGCCGTCACCTCACCCAGGACCTCGTCGACGTCGGCGTCAGACGAAGAGCCGAGGGAATCGATGCGTTCGATGCCCTCCTGCAACGCTCGGCGCGCGACATCGGCCGGGTCGTGAGTTCCCTGAGCAGCCACCAGCCTCCCCTGCACCACGCCGTGGAGCACCGACGCCACGTCCTGAGTGAGAGCGGCCCGAAGGCGCTGCTGTTCCCACAGCGCGAGTTCGTCGTCCTCAATGCGCCCCCGGAGCTCATCGAGGACCTCCTGAGACCGTCGGACCGCAGACTCGATGACGCTCACGATGAGGGTCGCGCACGTGAGCCACAGGATCGACGCGAGGATCTGGGCGATGCTCCGGTTGAGCGGAGGAGCCCCGGCGAGCAGCCACATGACGATCCCGGCCAGTGCCGCACCGCCGACTGTTCCGGCAAGGAACACGAGCCAGCCCCAACCCGGGCGTGACGCGACCA
>JAUHZW010000195.1 GCA_030425745.1 Actinomycetes bacterium | reverse complement strand
GCCTCGGGGCCGAAGAAGACGGTGTCGGCGATGCCGGTCGACTTCAGGTAGGCCTCGGCCTTCGCGGCGACGTTGCGGGGATCGCGCGCGTACTCCTCGTTGGTGAAGGGGTCGCGGATGGAGAAGTTCATGACCAGCGTCTTCGCCGGGCGGAACGGATCGATGTAGGCCGTGGCGGGGTCCGGGATGAGCTTCATGTCGGACTCGTGGATCGCCTGGAAGCCGCGGATCGAGGATCCGTCGAACATCAGGCCGTCCTCGAACACGGACTGGTCGAAGGACTCGACTGGGATGTTGAAGTGCTGCATGACGCCGGGAAGATCGATGAAGCGGACGTCGACGAACTTGACGTCCTCATCCTTGATGTACCGCAGCACCTCGTCGGAACTGGTGAACATGACACCTCCTGCTCGCTGTGACGAGCGATTCTCATGCGCCCTGTCGGACGCGTCGCCTCGCGCGGGGGGAACCCGCCTGACCGAGGGCGGCTGCCCTCGTGAAGGAGAAGTTACGAAGGGGGAGTATCCGGTGCGTGTCCCGTTTGTTTCGCCTGTGTTAACGACATTCCCGGGGTGGATACGGTGGGAGGGTGAGCGAGCCCTCGTCAACCAGCCCCCTGTCCTTTCCCGGCGAGGTGTCCGGGATCGGCCGCCGAGTGGTCGCGCTCCTGATCGACTGGTTCGCCAGCATGGGGGTCGTACTCCTGCTGGCGGGGCCGGGCGCCCTCGGGACGAGCAGCGGATCCCTGGCGGTGCTGGGGGTGTTCGTGGCCGAGGTCGTGGTGTTCACCTGGCTGATCGGCAGCTCCTTCGGGCAGCGGATCATGGGCCTGCAGGTGGTGGGGATCGACGGCACCCGGCTGGGTCTGCTGCGGATCGTGGCTCGCACGCTCCTGATCTGCCTGGTCCTGCCTCCGCTGGTCATGGACTCCTACGGCCGGGGACTGCATGATCGCGCAGTCGGATCGGCCGTCATCCTCCGCAGTCCGTGACCCGAGCGGCCGATGGGCCGCTCGCGGATCAGGCGCCGCGCTGGCGTCGCACCTGACGGGCGCTCGTCGGCATCGGGCCCTTCGGGATCGGCATCGATGTCGCCGCATTGCCGAGCGCGTCGAGACGGCGGCGGACCTCGGTGATCTCCCCGCCGCGAAGGTTGCGCGGCAGCTTGTTGAGCGCCTTCTGCAGCGTGGTCAGCCCGATCTGATCCTCGCCATCGCCGACCTGGATCTCGTAGATCGGGATCTCCGGCAGCCATCGTGCGGTGCGCTTGCGCTCGTTGGCCAGCATGTGCACCACGCGACTCGAGGGTCCCTCGGACACGAGGATGACGCCGGGCTTGCCGACGACGCGACTGACCATGTCCTGATTCTTGTTCACGGCGACTGCCGGGGTGACCTGCCAGTTGCCGCCGCGCAGGGACTGGATGACGGCGGCCGCCGCGCCCGGCTGGCCCTCGATCTGGCTGTAGGCGGCCTTCATGGCGCGCCGGCTGAACCAGAATGTGCCTGCGAGCAGGCCGGCCGGAATCGCGATCAGGATCGCGGTGATCCAGTTGAGGAAGATCCCGACGGGAACGGCGACCACGACGGCGGCCAGCAGGAAGAAGCCGGCGACCTCGAGCGGCAGCGCCCGGTAGACGCGCTGGGTCATCGCCCAGTTCTGGGCCAGCGAGGACAGGGTGGACCGGATGCGCTCGAACATGGGAGAAGCCTAGATCAGTGGGACTCGTCGTCAGGCAGGCGTCTGTGACCTGGCCTCGATCGCCTGCGCGTAGAGCCGTCCGGCTCGATAGCTCGACCGCACCAGAGGCCCGCTCATGACCCCGGCGAAGCCCATTTCGGTGGCCACGTCGGCCAACTCGACGAACTCCTCGGGCCGCACCCAACGCTCGACAGGATGGTGCCGGGGAGTCGGTCGCAGGTACTGAGTGATGGTGATGAGGTCGCAGCCTGCGTCGACCAGGTGATGCAGAGCCTGATGCACCTCCTCGATCTCCTCGCCCATCCCCAGGATGAGGTTGCTCTTGGTGACCAGCCCCGCAGCGCGAGCCTGGGTGATGACATCAAGGCTGCGCTCGTAGGTGAAGGCCGGTCGGATCCGCTTGAACAGGCGCGGGACGGTCTCGACATTGTGGGCGAGCACCTCGGGGGCGGCGTCGAAGACCTCGCCGAGAAGAGCGGGGTTCCCGGAGAAGTCAGGGATGAGGACCTCAACGCCGGTCTCGGGATTGAGTTCGTGGATGTCGCGGACCGTCTGGGCGTAGAGCCAGGCACCCTCGTCCTCGAGGTCATCACGGGCGACGCCGGTCACCGTCGCGTAGCGAAGTCCCATGGTCCGAACCGACTCGGCGACGCGACGAGGCTCGTCGCGGTCCAGCGGCGCGGGTCGGCCGGTGTCGATCTGACAGAAGTCACATCTGCGGGTGCACTGCTCACCGCCGATGAGGAACGTGGCCTCGCGGTCCTCCCAGCACTCGTAGATGTTGGGACAGCCTGCCTCCTGACACACCGTGTGCAGGCCCTCGGACTTCACGAGCGACTGGATCTGCGTGTACTCCGGGCCGGTCTTCATCCGCGTGCGGATCCACTCGGGCTTGCGCTCGATCGGGACCTCGGCGTTGCGTGCCTCGATGCGGAGCATCCGACGGCCGGACGCGTCGGTCGAGATCACTGGGTCTACCACTGGGTCATCCTTCCGAGATGTGCCTCCACGACAGGGAGGACCTCCTGCACGGTGACGCCTCGGTCGCACTCCTTGGACAGGGTGGTCACGGCCGCGTCGGTGATACCGCACGGGACGATGCGATCGAACCACGCCAGGTCGTTGTCGCAGTTGAGGGCGAAGCCATGCATCGTGACGCCCTCGGTCACACGGATGCCGATGGCAGCGATCTTGCGCTCCGGCCCGCGGTCATCGGCCGCGACCCACACCCCACTGCGACCCTTGACGCGTTGCGTCGCCACGCCCAGATCGGCGCAGACCTCGATGAGCATGGCCTCGATACGACGGACGTGATCGACGACCGCCATGCGTTCGGGCAGGCGCAGGATCGGGTACCCCACCAGCTGCCCCGGCCCATGCCAGGTGATCTTCCCGCCACGATCGACGTCGATGACGGGAGTTCCGTCGAAGGGGCGCTCGAAGGGCTCGGTGCGACGACCGGCGGTGTAGACCGGCTGGTGTTCCAGGAGGAACACCGTGTCAGGCGCCGCACCCGCCACCACCTCGCGGTGCCGCTGCCGCTGGAGATCCCAGCCCTGCTGATAGTCCAGGGCGTCCGGACCGAACCCGAGACGTTCGACCAGGAGAGCCGTGGATGCGGGGGAGGTCACGCTGCAGAGTCTAGTGCACGGAAAGTATGGAAATACAAGGATAGCATATGTATGCAGCGTGGCATGTCAGGCCATCACGGTGACGCCGAGGTGAGCCAGGGCTGCATCGGCAGCCCGACGTCCACTCACCATCGCGCCCTGGATCGAGGCGGTGTCCCGATGATCCCCCGCCACGAAGGTTCCGTCGCCGACAGTCACGGGCTTTCGGATCTGAAGGGGCACCGGCATTGCGGGCAGGGCATAGGCGATGGGATACGAGCCGACCATCTCCCAGCCTCGTGTGCCCACGCCGTACAGCTGCGCCAGATGGTTGCGCACGGCCAGCTCATCCTCGGCCGTGTCACGAATGCCGAGCACGGAGGCGGAGACGAGGGTGCGGCCGTCGGACGCGTAGGTCGGGGCTGCGTGGGTGAGCACCACGGTGTTGACCACCGGTCCGCGCGATCGCCGACCGTCGACGATGAGGATCGGATCGCCGCCGGCGAGGAGCTCGGGGTTGCCGTCCGCGACGTAGTAGAAGGTCGTGACAGCGCGGCCCACCGGCACATCCAGTCCCGGCAGAAGATCGCCAGCCCGTGGCGGATCGGTGGCGATGATCACCGAGCGGGCCGTGTGCTCGCCCTGATCCGTGACCACTGCGCCAGGCCGTACAGCGCTGACACGTGTGGCGGTGCGCACCGTGCCGTCGGGCAGCGCGTCGCGCAACTGCTCCGGGATGGCCTGCATTCCCGCGGAAGGCACCGTGGGGGCGGCCTTGACGAAGCTGGTGAGGACCAGGTCGAGGAAGCGTCGTGATGTGTCCAACCGATCCTCCAGGAACACTCCCGAGAGGAACGGGCGCACGACGGACTCCAGCAGTACGGGATCGACGCCGGCAGACAGCAGAGCGACCTCCGCAGACAGGTCCTCGCGGCTC
>JAUHZW010000194.1 GCA_030425745.1 Actinomycetes bacterium | reverse complement strand
CGCGTCGGGGTCGATGACCGTGATGTTCGCGACTGCGCCGGGCAGGAGTTCGTGTCCCTGGGTGCGCACCCGTCCGATCCGTGCGGGTGCAGCGGACATGCGGTCAGCCAGCTGACGCCAGGTCAGGCGGCCGGGCAGGACCATGGTCTCCAGCAACACGCCCAGTGCCGTCTCGAGCCCGAGCATGCCCATGGCCGCCGCGGCCCACTCGCAGTCCTTGTCCTCATGGGGGTGCGGCGCATGGTCGGTGGCCACGATGTCGATCGTGCCGTCGGCGAGCGCCTCTCGCAGCGCCTCGACGTCCTCCGCCGTGCGCAGCGGCGGGTTGACCTTGTAGATCGGGTCGTAGGAGGCGACGAGGTCCTCGGTCAGGACCAGGTGGTGCGGGGTGACCTCTGCCGTGACGTCGACGCCCCGCGACTTCGCCCACCGGATGACCTCGACCGAGCCGGCGGTCGACAGATGGCACACGTGCAGCCGGGAGCCGACGTGCTGGGCCAGCAGCACGTCGCGGGCGATGATCGCCTCCTCCGCCACGGCCGGCCAGCCGGCCAGCCCGAGCACCCCCGAGAGCTCGCCCTCGTTCATCTGCGCGTTCTCAGTCAGACGCGGCTCCTGCGCGTGCTGCGCGACGACCCCGTCGAAAGCCTTGACGTACTCCAGCGCACGCCGCATGAGGACGGCGTCGTGGACGCACTTGCCGTCGTCGCTGAACACCCGCACACCCGCAGCACTGTCGGCCATGGCACCGAGCTCCGCCATGCGCTCACCCTCGAGCCCGACGGTGACGGCGCCGACCGGCCGGACGTCGACCAGGCCGGCCTCCTGACCGAGACGCCAGACCTGCTCGACCACGCCGGCGGTGTCGGCCACCGGACTGGTGTTCGCCATGGCATGCACGCAGGTGAAGCCGCCGAGCGCCGCCGCCTGCGAACCGGTGAGCACGGTCTCGGCGTCCTCGCGCCCCGGCTCACGCAGGTGCGTGTGCAGATCGACGAATCCGGGCACCGCGATCAGTCCGTCGGCGTCGACGATCTCGCCATCGGCCGTGCCGGGATCGGCAAGGTCAATGATGACGCCGTCCGCCACGACGATGTCGCGTGCCTCCTCGCCGTACGGTCTGGCCCCTCTGAGCACGATGGTCATGTCGACTCCTCCTTCATCCCGCCCAGCAGCAGGTACATCACGGCCATGCGGACACTCACACCGTTCGCAACCTGCTCGACCATCACCGAGCGGGGTGAGTCGGCGACATCCGCCGAGATCTCCATGCCGCGGTTCATGGGCCCGGGGTGCAGCACGATCGCATCGGCAGGCATGGCCGCCATGCGGGCAACGTCGAGCCCGTAGCGCCGCGAGTACTCGAGGGCCGACGGGAAGTAGGCCGCCTGCATGCGCTCTGCCTGAACGCGCAGCATCATCACGGCGTCAACCCCGGGGAGAACGTCGTCGATGTCGTAGGAGATGTGACAGGGCCATGACTCGACGCCGAAGGGCATGAGAGTGGGTGGTGCGACGAGCGTGACGTCGGCCCCCAGGGTCTGCAGAAGCAGCACATTGGATCGGGCGACCCGGCTGTGCAGGATGTCGCCCACAATGGCCACCCGGACCCCTGCGAGATCCCCGGCACCGCCTCGGAGGTGACGACGCAGGGTGTAGGCGTCCAGCAGTGCCTGGGTCGGGTGCTCGTGTGTGCCGTCGCCGGCATTGATGACGGGCGCGCCGATCCACCCCGATGTGGCCAGCCGATGCGGTGCACCGCTCGCCCCGTGGCGGATGACCACCGCATCAGCGCCCATCGCCTCGAGGGTCAGCGCCGTGTCCTTCAGACTCTCCCCCTTGGAGACCGACGACCCCCTGGCCGCGAAGTTGATGACGTCGGCGGACAGCCGCTTGGCGGCGAGCTCGAAGGAGATCCGCGTACGGGTCGAGTCCTCGAAGAACAGGTTGACCACGGTGCGTCCGCGCAGCGTGGGCAGCTTCTTGACCGAGCGGTCCGTGACAGCGGAGAGCTCGGCGGCGGTATCGAGGATCAGCACCGCCTCCTCATGGCTGAGGTCACCGGCGGAGAGCAGGTGCTGCATCACTCCCCCTCCGAGATGGCCACCCGATCGACACCGTCGACCTCAGTGAGCTCGACCCGCACCGTCTCGTCCACGGAGGTCGGCAGGTTCTTGCCCACATAGTCCGGGCGGATGGGCAGTTCACGATGCCCGCGGTCGACGAGGACGGCCAGCCGTACCGCAGCCGGGCGCCCCAGGTCGTTCAGCGCATCGAGCGCGGCCCGCACCGTCCGGCCGGAGTACAGGACGTCATCGACCAGCACCACGACTTTGCCGTCGATGCCGTCGGCCGGGATGGAGGTCTCCTCCAGAGCACGCGCTGGACGCAGTCGGAGGTCGTCTCGATACAGGGTGATGTCCAGGGAGCCCACCGGCACCTGCGCACCCTCGATCGTCTCCAGCGCGGTGGCGATCCGATCAGCGAGGGCCACTCCACGTGTGGGGATGCCGAGCAGGACGAGATCGTCGGTGCCGCGAGCCTTCTCCACGATCTCGTGGGCGATGCGGCGGACAGCACGGCCGATGTCGGCATCGTCGAGCACGATGCGGGCGCGCGAATCCATTCAGGACTCCCTTCCCCGCCTCTCTGGACGGGCTTAAAGGTTGTCGGTCACCGGAGTCACCCGGCTAGGCCGACCCTAGCCCACACGCACCGTCAGATTTGCACCGGTTCCCGGTCCAAATCGGCACACCACGGGACGGTATGTCGGATCTGTCCGCGAGTTGCACCGGTTCCCGGTCCAAATCTGGACTTCCGGGCCGAGATGTCTGAATTGCCGGGGATTTGCACCGGGAACCGGTGCAAATCTGTATATGCGGTCAGACGCCGGCGGAGGGGCCCGCCAGGCCCATCTTGTGCACGCGCATGCCGTTGGTCGTGCCGGGGACCCCCGGCGGCACACCGGCGACGATCACCACTCGGTCACCGATGGTGGCGCGCCCGATGTCGAGCAGGGCCTTGTCGACCTGCTGCACCATGTCGTCGGTGTGCTTCACGGACGACACCAGGAAGGTCTCGACTCCCCACACCAGTGCGAGCTGACTGCGAGTGCGGGGGTTCGGCGTGAAGGCCAGCAGCGGCGTGCGACTGCGCCAGCGGGAGATCAGACGCGCCGAGGATCCCGTCTCGGTGAAGGCGATGAGATGGGTCGCCGCCACACCGTCGGCCACACCGACGGCGGCGTGGGTCAGCGCGCGTGCCGTTGAGCCGGTCCAGGGGTCGGACAGGCTCGGCACCTCGTGAAGCGCCCAGGTCTCGACGTGCTCGATGATGCGAGACATCGTCTCGACCACCAGGCTCGGGTGCTCACCCACGCTCGTCTCCCCGGACAGCATGAGGGCGTCCGCGCCATCGAGGACCGCATTGGCGACGTCGCTGGCCTCTGCTCGGGTGGGTCGATTCGCCACAGCCATGGAGTCGAGCATCTGGGTGGCCACGATGACCGGCTTGGCGGCCTCGCGGCACAGGTGGACGGCCCGCTTCTGAACCAGCGGCACGGCCTCGAGCGGCAGCTCGACGCCGAGGTCGCCGCGGGCGACCATGACACCGTCGAATGCCGCGATGATCTCCTCGAGGTTCTCGATGGCCTGCGGCTTCTCGACCTTGGCCAGGACGGGGACGCGCACACCCTCCTCGTCCATGATGGCGTGCACGTCGACGATGTCGGCCGCGCTGCGCACGAAGGAGAGCGCGATCATGTCGGCGCCGATGCGCAGCGCCCAGCGCAGGTCCTCCTTGTCCTTCTCCGACAGGGCAGGGACGCTGACCGCGACTCCCGGCAGGTTGAAGCCCTTGTTGTCGGAGACGCGACCACCCTCGATGACCTCGGTGTGGACGCGGGGGCCCTCGACCTTGGTGACCTTCAGCTCCACGCGGCCGTCGTCGACCAGGACCATGTCACCGGGTGTCACGTCGGCCGGGAGGCCGGCATAGGTCGTGGAGACCATCTCCCGATCTCCCGGCACGTCCTCCGTCGTCACGATGAAGGTGTCGCCGTTCTCCAGGAGCACGGGCCCGGACGCGAACGTGCCCAGGCGGATCTTGGGCCCCTGGAGATCGACGAGCCCACCCACTCCTCGGCCGGCCATGTCTGCGGCCGCGCGCACATGCGAGTAGACGGACTCGTGGTCGGCGTACTTTCCGTGCGAGAGGTTCAGCCGCGCCACATCCATCCCGGCCTCGACGAGGCCGGTGATCGCCTCC
>JAUHZW010000193.1 GCA_030425745.1 Actinomycetes bacterium | reverse complement strand
GTCACAGCCGTGACCAACTGACGGGACTGGCCGGCGGCAACTGCGGTCGGCTCAGGAGACGGCCGGATCGGCGCCGAGCGCCAGAGTCGGCTTGACCTCCATGAGCCGGCCCAGCAGACCGTTCACAAAGGACGGCGACTCGTCGGTGGACAGATCCGTCGCCAACGCCACAGCCTCGGAGATGGCCACAGCGTCGGGAACCTGCTCCGCCCACATGAGCTCGTAGGCTCCGATGCGAAGGATGGCCCGATCGACCGCTGGCATCCGCTCGATGGACCAGCCCGTCGAGTAGCTGCCGAGCAGCTCATCGATCCGCTCACGATGCGCGGTCACGCCCTCGACCACCTCGGTCACGTAGGCGTTCATCGCCGCCTGGCCCTCGTCGAGTCGACGTTGCCGGGTGGCCTCGAGAACGGCCGCCGGATCAGTGCCGCGGACGTCGGCCTCGTAGAGGATGTCCAGAGCCCGCTTGCGGGCCTTGCTGCGCGCTGACATGCGTCAGTCGTTGATGCGGCCGAGGTACGACCCGTCGCGGGTGTCGACCTTCACCTTGGTGTCCGACTCCAGGAACAGCGGCACCTGGATCTCGGCTCCGGTCTCGAGCGTGGCGGGCTTGGTGCCGCCGGTCGAACGATCGCCCTGGAGGCCCGGCTCGGTGTACGTCACCATGAGCTCGACCGAGGCCGGCAGCTCGACGTAGATCGGCGACCCATCGTGCGTGGCCACCGTGGCGGTCTGGTTCTCCAGCAGGTACTTGGACGCGTCCCCGACGGTCGCCTCGGGCACGAGGATCTGGTCATACGTCTGGGAGTCCATGAAGACCCAGTCGGTGCCGTCCTTGTAGAGGTACTGCATGTCGCGCTTGTCGACGGTGGCGGTCTCGACCTTCGTGCCGGCATTGAAGGTCTTGTCGACGACCTTCCCGGACATGACGTTCTTCAGCTTCGTCCGGACGAAAGCACCGCCCTTGCCGGGCTTCACGTGCTGGAACTCGACGACGGTCCACAGCTGGCCGTCGAGGTTGAGGACGAGTCCGTTCTTGAGGTCGTTCGTGGTGGCCACGGGCAGTGCTCCTGAGAGGTCAGACGCCGACGACGCGCAAACCACGTGAACCCTCGGTGAGGACGCGTGGCCCTGCGTCGGTGACGACGAGGGTGTCTTCGATGCGGACCCCGCCCCTGCCCGGCAGATAGATCCCGGGCTCGACGGTGAACGCCATGTTGCCCATGATGCTACCGGTGGCGCGAGGTCCGATACTCGGCGCCTCATGGATCTCCAGCCCGACTCCGTGTCCGAGGCCGTGGGTGAAGCGGTCCTCCAGCCCGGCCTCACGCAGGACACCGCGAGCTGCCGAGTCGAGGTCCCGGGCGGAACGCCCCTCGGCCACCTCCGCCACCGCGGCGGTCTGGGCGGCGAGGACGTGCCGGTGGATCTCGGCCTGCCACTCCTGCGGCTCACGCCCCACGACCCATGTCCGCGTCATGTCGGCGTGGTAGCCGTCCGCCCGTGCCCCGGCGTCGATGACAAGAAGGTCACCCTCCGCCAGTCGATGGCGCCCCGCGCGATGGTGCGGCACCGCCGAGTTGGCCCCGGTGGCCACGATCGACGGGAAGGCTCGGTCCTCTCCCCCGCAGTCGCAGAACAGCTGCTCGAGCCGCCGGGCCAGATCAAGCTCGGTCACCCCGATGACGATCTCCTGCGCCAACGCCTCGAACGCCTGTGACGTCGCGCGGCAGGCCAGTTCCAGACTCACGAGCTCAGTGGCGTCCTTCACGCTCCGCAGCTCCTCGATGATCGGGCCAGCGACCAACGGTTCACCACAGCGGCTGCGGATCGCTGCCACGGCACCCACCGTGGTGCCGGCCTCGATCACCACCGGCCCCGGCGCCACGGTGTCGACAACCGCAGCCAGGGTGGCCCTGTCGATCAGGACGGGCAGGTCCCCCGACTCGATCGCCGCCTGATCCACATAGCGACCGTCGGTGGCGAGCAGATCACCTGCGGGTTCGGTGCCCAGCACCAGGACGGCATTGCTGCCGGAGAATCCCGTCAGATAGCGGATGTTGGCCAGATCCGTGATGACGAAGGCGACCGCCCCGAACTCGGCCGCCACTCGGCCCCGCAGCTGACGGCGGCGTTCGGCGTGGATCTCAGGCATGTGAGCCGGTCAGTCACCCAGGAGAGCGGCCACCGCACGCAGGCCGAGCCGGTAGGAGTCCAGACCGAATCCGGCGATGGTCCCGGAGGCGACGGCGGAGATGACCGAGGTGTGCCGGAACTCCTCGCGGGCTGCCGGGTTGGACAGGTGCACCTCGACCAGTGGCGCCGTCAGCATGGCGCAGGCATCCCGCAGCGCGTACGAGTAGTGCGTGAAGGCCGCCGGATTGAGCACGACGGCGGCTCCGGCGTCCTCGGCCTCGTGCAGCCAGCCGACGAGCTCGGACTCGTCGTTCGTCTGTCGCACCTCGACATCGAGACCGAGGCCCTCCCCCGCGGCCACGCATTCCCGGACCAGGTCATCGAAGGTGTCATGCCCGTAGATGTCCGGCTCTCGAGTGCCGAGCCGGTTGAGATTGGGACCGTTGAGGACCAGGACGCGAGGCATGACTCGGACCCTACTCCGACTCGGCGCCCGAGCCTCGGACTCTGCCCTCGATGAACGGGATCAGGATGAGATCGCGTCGTAGGCACCGGTCAGGAAGGCCGGGTCGGGCCCTGCCCACACTCCCGGATTGCCCACACCGTTGAGCACGACGAACCGCAGCAGCGATCCCCGTGACTTCTTGTCGACCGCCATCGCCGCCGCGAGCTCGTCCCAGTGCCCTCCCGGATAGCTGATGGGCAGACCCAGGGCCCCGAGCACCTCGCGGTGCAGGTCGACGTCCGCGTCACTCAGGCGTCCGCCCAGAGCCGCGAGCTCGGCCACGTACATCATCCCCACGGCAACCGCCGCCCCGTGCCGCCAGCGATAGCGCTCACGCCGCTCGACGGCATGACCGAACGTGTGGCCGTAGTTCAGGACCTCGCGCCCGATTGAACCGTCACCCGACGTGGCCGACGTCTCGCGGAAGTCGGCACTCACGACGTCGGCCTTCACCTGCACGGCACGACGGATGAGGTCAGCGAGCAGGTCGGCCTGCGGGTCGGTCGCAGCATCCGGTGCTCGGCGAACGTCGTCCAGGATCGTGGTGTCGCGCACGAACCCGACCTTCACGACCTCGGCCATGCCCGCCAGGAGGTCGTTGCGGGGCAGGCTCTCCAGGGCCGTGAGATCGCACAGGACCCCCGATGGACTCCAGAAGCTGCCGACCAGGTTCTTCCCGGCGTCGGTGTTGATGCCGGTCTTGCCGCCGACAGCGGCATCGACCATGCCGAGCAGGGTCGTCGGGACCTGCACCACTCGGATGCCCCGCAGCCACGTGGCTGCCACGAACCCCGCCAGATCCGTCGTGGCACCGCCACCGAGCCCGACCACGGCATCGCTGCGCGTGAATCCGGCGGTGCCGAGCACCGACCAGCAGAACGCGGCGACCTCGGCGGTCTTCGCGTCCTCCGCCTCCGGCACCTCCAGGAGCGTCACGTCGAACCCGGAGTCGGCGAGATCGTCGCGCATCACCTCGGCGGTGGCGACCAGAGCACCCGGGTGGATGATCGCGACCCGCTGGGCCCCCTCGAGCATCTGCGGCAGGTGGCCGAGAAGGCCACGGCCGATGACGACGTCATAGTCCCGCTCGGCCCTCACCCCGATGATGACGTCACTCATCGCCCCTCCTCCCTGACCGGCTCTCGCACGAGCTGCACCACCGCATCGATCACCTGACGCTGCGAGCGCCCGGAGGTGTCCACGATGTCGGTGGCGACGGATTCATACACCGGGTTGCGCTGCTCCAGCATCTTCCCGAGCGTGCCGCGAACGTTGCCCAGCAGCAGGGGTCGGGCGGTGTTCATCCCCACGCGCGACGCCGCATCGGACAACGACACCTTGAGCCACACGACGCGGTGCCCCTCCAGCGCCCGTCGAGTCTCCTCACGCAGCACCGCACCGCCACCCAGCGACAGGACCCCTGAGTGCTCGGCCAGGCACTGCGCGACCACGCTGGCCTCACGCTCGCGGAACGCCGCTTCGCCCTCGGTGACGAAGATGTCGGAAATGCTCATCCCGGCCGCACTCTCGATCTCCGCGTCACTGTCGAGGAAGTCGACGCCGAGCTGGCGAGCCTGCTGGCGGCGGAGGACCGTCGGACGCGGCGTCGCCTGCATTGACCCCGACGCCGCTTGCTCCGGCGCGCGGGGGGCGCCAAATGTCGCCGCATGGCGGACGGAT
>JAUHZW010000192.1 GCA_030425745.1 Actinomycetes bacterium | reverse complement strand
AGGCTGAGGACCTCAAGATCGGCTACATTAACAAAATGGGCGATCACCCATGGTTCGTGGCCGAAGTCGCGGGCGCAGCCGAAGCGGCGCGCGAGGGCGGCGCCGAGTTCGTCAGCCAGGACGTTCAGTTCAACGCCGACCTCACGATCACCACGCTGGACACCATGATCGGTGACGGCGTCGACGGCATCGCCATCGTGGTGCCCGACCGGGCGCTTGGTCCGGTTGTCGCGGCCCGTGCCGCCGCGGCCGGCGTGCCGCCGGGGAGCACGAAGGAGCGCAGCGGCTCCAGAGTCGCGTTGTAGTCGTCGCAGGCCTTCTCCAGACGCTCCACGTAGTCCTCGGTGACCCGCAGGGGCGGATGCGCCGGCTCGTCGACCACGGGGGTGCACAGATCGGCCCCGACGTCGAAGAGATCGTTCTGGATGGCCATCAGGAGGTCACGGATGCCCGGATCGAACTCGGCCGTGGCCAGGCCCAGACCGATGACGCAGTTGGCCTCGTCGACGTCGGCGTAGGCGCGCAGCCGGGGGTCGTTCTTGCCGGTGCGACTCATGTCTCCGAGGGACGTGGTGCCGTCGTCGCCGGTGCGGGTGTAGATACGCGTCAGGTTGACCATGCATCGAGCCTAGGGCAGGTGCCCGTACGATGCCGTGCGTGGAGGTGCTGAGGGTCACAGGCGGCCAGCGACTGTCCGGCGAGGTGCGGCTCTCCGGGGCCAAGAACTCGGTGCTCAAGCTCATGGCGGCCACGCTGCTCGCCCCCGGCACGTCCGTCATCGCGAACGTCCCGGAGATCCTCGACGTCGAGATCATGGCGGAACTGCTCCGTCGACTCGGCTGTGCGGTCGAGCATGACCTCGCAGCGGGCAGGGTGACCATCACGGTCCCCGAGCGGCCCGACCACCGGGCGGACTATGACCTCGTGCGCCGGATGCGCGCCTCGATCTGCGTCCTGGGGCCCCTGGTCACTCGAGTCGGTGCGGCCGATGTCGCCCTGCCCGGCGGCGACAACATCGGCTCGCGGGGGCTCGACATGCACGTCGACGGCCTGCGCCGCATGGGCGCGGACGTCACCAGCGAGCACGGCTACCTCCTCGCCCACAGCCCGGGGCGGCTCTCGGGGGCCGAGACCTGGCTGGACTTCCCGTCGGTGGGAGCGACCGAGACCATCCTGATGGCGGCCGTCCTGGCCGAGGGCACGACCGTCATCGACAACGCAGCGCGCGAGCCGGAGATCGTCGACATCTGCGAGATGCTCCAGGCCATGGGGGCACAGATCGATGGGGTCGGCACCTCGACCCTGACGATCGACGGAGTCGATTCCCTCCACCCGGTGCAGCACGCGACGGTTCCCGACCGCATCGTCGCCGGAACATGGGCGGTCGCGGCAGCGATCACACAGGGCGACGTCACGGTCCGTAACGCCCGTGCGGAGCATCTGAGCATCGCCCTCGAGAAGCTGGCGACGGCGGGGGCGGAGGTCGAGGTCCTCGACGACGGCTTTCGGGTCGCGATGAGTCGCCGACCCGCGGCGATCGACATCGTCACCCTCCCGTACCCGGGGTTCCCGACCGACCTGCAGCCGCAGTTCATCGCCCTGAACTCCGTCGCCGAGGGCGCCGCGCTGGTCACCGAGAACCTGTTCGAGGCGCGATTCCGGTTCGTCCAGGAGCTCGCACGACTCGGGGCCGACGTCCGGACCGACGGCCACCACGCGCTGGTGCGCGGCCGCACCGCGCTTTCCGGAGCGCCGGTGGAGGCCACCGACATCCGCGCCGGAGCGGGGCTCGTCCTGGCCGGCCTCGTCGCCGAGGGCACCACCACGGTGTACGGCGTCGGGCACATCGACCGGGGCTATGCCGGCTTCGTGCCGGCGCTGCGCTCGCTGGGTGCTGCGGTCGAGCGAGACGAGGTCAGCGACGCCCCGTGAGCAGGGCGCGGGCGCGCTGCTCGTCCGTCGGCCACACCAGCACCCGCGGGCCCTCCAGCGTGGTGGCGAGGTTGGCCCGGATGCCGGCGTCCTCCAAGCGGCGGCGCACCATCTCGCCCTCCGCGTAGGAGCCCGGGGAGGCGATCGGCACCAACATGCCGTACTCGTCCGCAGTGCCCTGCTTGGGCGGTGCGGCGACCACGGAGGAGCGTCCGCCGAAGGCCCAGCGCAGCACCACGACGAACACGACGATGAGGCCGATCGCGACGATCGGCCCGAAGGCGTAGGAGAAGGAGCCCCACGACGGCATGGGGCCATGGTGGCGGCTGCGGGCGGTTTGCGCCACTGCATCCTCCGCCCGGATGCCCGGGCAGCCGGGCCATGAGACGCTCGCACCATGTGGCGGAGGGCGGCGGGGACCGTGGCGGCGACCCTCCTGTGCGGTATCGCTCTGACCGCGTCCCCTGCCATGGCGCACCAGCCGGTCATCCTGGATGAGGCCGATGCCACGTCTGCGGACGGCCCGCTTCTGCGAGACGGCACCGTCTCCTTCGCCGTCAGCGCAGAGTTGGAGGGGCGCGAACGTCGGGGGTTCCGGTTCTGCCTCGATGAGGGCGATCGAGCGGTGGTGCAGTACCTCATCACCGATGAGAGCCCGCACAATCGCCTCAGCCGGCGCGAACTGCCCCGCGTGATCCTCACTGACCCGGAGGGTGAACGGCAGGTGCTGAGGATTCGGGAGCGGACCCGCTTCTATGAGCCCTACGGAGGCCGCACGTACCTGTACCTGTCGAGGGTCGACCGTCCCGGCATGGCGGGCACCTATCGCGTGGACGTCATCGGTCGGTCGGCGAGCGACGTGGATGTGGTGATCGGCGTGGGCACCCGCGAGGTCGCCGGTGTGGTGAGCGGGTCCTCGGCGCGGTGCCGTTAGCCGAATCCTCGGCGCGGTGCCGGTAGCGTCCTCGTCATGCGTCTTCTCATCGCGCGCTGCACCGTCGACTACGTCGGGCGCCTGACCGCCCATCTCCCCGAGGCGCCCCGCGTGATCATGGTCAAGGCCGACGGCTCGGTTCTGGTGCACTCCGACGGTGGCTCGTACAAGCCGCTGAACTGGATGAGCCCACCGTGCACGGTCCGCATGGCCGAGTCCGAGGACGACGGCATCGATCAGGTCTGGACGGTGGAGAACAAGGCGGGGGAGCAGCTCATCGTCACCATCCACGAGATCCTCCACGACCACGAGCGTGAGCTCGGCACCGATCCGGGGCTGGTCAAGGACGGCGTCGAGGCCCACCTGCAGAAGCTGCTCGCCGAGCAGCTCGACGCGCTCGGCGACGGCTGGCGGCTGATCCGTCGGGAGTTCCCCACCGCGATCGGCCCGGTGGACCTCATGTGCCGCGATGCCCAGGGCCTGTCGGTGGCGGTCGAGATCAAGCGGCGGGGCGAGATCGACGGGGTCGAGCAGCTGACCCGCTACCTCGAGCTGCTCAACCGCGACCCGCTGCTGCAGCCGGTCCGCGGGGTCTTCGCCGCCCAGGAGATCAAGCCCCAGGCGCGGGTGCTGGCCGAGGATCGAGGCATCGAGTGCATCGTCGTCGACTACGACGCAC
The DNA here is from genome assembly GCA_030425745.1 of Actinomycetes bacterium. Taxonomy (GTDB): domain Bacteria; phylum Actinomycetota; class Actinomycetes; order S36-B12; family S36-B12; genus UBA10649. Next base: position 780 of record JAUHZW010000192.1, on the reverse strand, counting down.
TGCGCGGAGTCGACGACGCGGAGTCACGCCTGTTCTGACCGGGCCGCGGCGATAGGCTCGCCATGCGCGGCGGATCCGTCGTGGACTTCGGCAGGGCATGGAGAGGAACGGCATGACTATCTCCCGCGTGGGCGTGATCGGACTCGGCACCATGGGGGCCGGCATCGCTGAGGTGATCGCGCGCAACGGCTACGACGTGGTCGCCATCGAGAGCAGCACCGCAGCCCTCGAGCACGGGCGGGAGATGCTCGAGAACTCGACCGCTCGCGCGGTCAAGCGCGGCAAGCTCTCGGAGGGCGATCGGTCGGCCCTGCTCGACCGGATCACCTTCACCACCGACTATCCGGCCCTCGCCGATGCCGACCTCGTGATCGAGGCCGTGAGCGAGAGCCTGGAGCTGAAGAAGTCCATCTTCGCCCAGGTCGATGCGATCGCACCGCCCCACGCGATCCTCGCCAGCAACACCTCATCCCTGTCCGTGACCGACATCGCGGTCGCGACCCAGCGACCCGCGCAGGTGGTCGGGATCCACTTCTTCAACCCGGCCCCGGTGCTGTCCTTCGTCGAGATCGTGCGCACGGTCGTCACCTCACAGGAGGTCGTCGATGAGGCGGTCCAGCACGCCGCGCGTATGCAGCCGGTGGCGGCGATGGTGCCAGGAGAGGAAGCCGAGCGCCCGCTTGCCCATCAGCTCGCCGAGGCGCGCCTGCGGCAGCGGCCCGAGATGCACGTCGGTGAAATGGGCAAGGTCGAGGACGGTCATGCCGGTCGGGCTTTCAG
>JAUHZW010000191.1 GCA_030425745.1 Actinomycetes bacterium | reverse complement strand
CGCCTTCGAGGCACCGCTGGCCATCGGCACCGACACCGGCGGCTCGATCCGCCAGCCGGCGTCCGTGACCGGAACGGTCGGCGTGAAGCCGACGTACGGCGGTGTCTCCCGGTATGGCCTCGTCGCCCTGGCCTCGTCTCTGGACCAGCCCGGACCGTGTGGCCGGACCGTTCTCGACACCGCGCTCCTGCATGCCGCGATCGCCGGGCATGATCCGCGCGACTCGACCTCGATCCAGGCTCCGGTGCCCGATGTCGTGGCAGCGGCCAAGCAGGCGGATGTCCGCGGCATGAAGATCGGCCTCGTCCGCGAACTGGGCGGCGAGGGCTATCAGGCCGGCGTGTCCCAGCGCTTCGACGAGGCGGTCGAGATCCTCACCGGTCTCGGCGCCGAGGTGGTCGAGGTCTCCTGCCCGAACTTCGAGTACGCGCTCGCGGCCTACTACCTGATCCTGCCGTCGGAGGCGTCGAGCAATCTCGCCCGGTTCGACGGCATGCGGTACGGCCTGCGCGAGGGTGATGACGGCTCCCGCTCGGTCGAGGAGGTCATGGCCCTCACCCGCGAAGCCGGATTCGGCCCCGAGGTGAAGCGCCGCATCATGCTCGGCACCTACGCCCTCTCGAGCGGCTACTACGACGCCTACTACGGCTCGGCCCAGAAGGTCCGCACCCTGATCACGCGCGACTTCGAGGCCGCCTTCGCCCAGGCCGACGTCCTCATCTCGCCGACCGCGCCGACCACGGCCTTCAAGATCGGCGACAAGGTCGACGATCCGCTGGCGATGTACCTCAACGACATCGCGACCATCCCGGTGAACCTCGCCGGCAACGCGGCCATGTCGCTGCCGGTCGGGCTCGCGCCTGAGGACGGCCTGCCGGTGGGACTTCAGATCATGGCGCCACCCATGGCCGACGACCGCCTCTACCGCGTCGGGGGAGCCCTCGAGGCCGCCCTCGTCGACCGGTGGGGACACCTGCTCATCGAGGAGGCTCCGCAGCTGTGAGCACCGACCACGACACCATCCCGTTCGACGAGGCTGTCGCGACCTTCGACCCCGTCCTCGGTCTCGAGACCCACGTCGAGCTCGGCACGAACTCCAAGATGTGGTGCTCCTGCCCCACCTCCTTCGGGGCCGACGCCAACACGCAGGTGTGTCCCGTGTGCCTGGGCTTGCCCGGGTCCATGCCCGTCGTCAACGGCGCAGCCGTCGAGTCGACCATCCGCATGGGTCTGGCGCTGAACTGCAGCATCGCCGAGTGGTGCCGCTTCGCCCGGAAGAACTACTTCTACCCGGACATGCCGAAGGACTACCAGATCAGCCAGTACGACGAGCCGCTGTGCTTCGACGGATATCTGGACGTCACCGTCGAGACCGACGACGGTCCGCGGGAGTTCCGAGTCGAGATCGAGCGCGTCCACATGGAGGAGGACACCGGCAAGCTCACCCACGCGGGCGGCGCGACGGGCCGCATCCACGGCGCCGACTACTCCCTCGTCGATTACAACCGGGCAGGCATCCCGCTCATCGAGATCGTCACCAAGCCGGTCGTCGGCGCGGGGTCGCTCGCTCCTCAGGTGGCGCGGGCCTATGTGACCGAGCTGCGCGACCTCATGCGGGCGCTGGGCGTCTCGGATGTGCGCATGGAGGAGGGGTCGCTGCGCTGCGATGTCAACGTCTCGTTGGCGAAGCCGGGCGAGCCGTGGGGCACCCGCAGTGAGACCAAGAACGTCAACTCCCTGCGCTCGGTGGAGCGGGCGGTGCACTCGGAGATCGAGCGCCAGGCGCACGTGCTTCTGAACGGCGGTCGCGTGGTGCAGGAGACCCGTCACTTCCACGAGGACACCGGTCGCTCGACATCCGGGCGCTCCAAGGAGCAGGCGGAGGACTACCGCTACTTCCCCGAGCCCGACCTCGTGCCTGTGGCGCCGTCGCCGGAGTGGGTCGAGGAGCTGCGCGGCACGCTGCCGGAGAATCCGTCGGCCAAGCGGGCGCGCCTGCGGGCCGAGTGGGGCATCAATGACCACGAGTTCCAGTCGATCGTCAACGCCGGTGCCCTCGACCTGGTCGAGGAGACGATCACCGCCGGTGTCGACCAGGCCGCCGCCCGCAAGTGGTGGACGGGCGAACTCACCCGCGTGGCCAACGATCGCGAGATCGAGCTCGTCGACCTCGGTGTCACGCCCGATCACATCGCCCGGGTCGAGGTGCTGATGGCCGAGGGGAGCCTGAGCGACAAGCTCGCTCGTCAGGTCTTCGAGGGCATCATCGCCGGTGAGGGCGATGTGGATGCCGTGGTCGCCGGCCGCGGACTGGCGGTCGTGAGTGATGACTCGGCATTGCTCGAGGCCATCGATGCGGCGCTGGCCGAGCAGCCGGATGTCGTCGAGAAGATCAAGGGCGGCAAGGTTCAGGCGGCCGGTGCCATCGTCGGCGCGGTCATGAAGGCCACCCGAGGCCAGGCCGACGCCGCGAAGGTGCGCACCCTGCTGCTCGAGCGGCTCGGCGTCGAGGGCTGACCTTGCTGGGGGCGATGCTGCCCGCGGAGGTCGCTCCTGCGGACCCTCCGGTCCCGCTCGTCACGGCCCTCGGCGACGTCACGTTTTACGTCCCGGAGTACATGGGCGGCGTCGAGACGATCACGGTCATGGCCGATATGCCGCGCCTCCAGGTCGTGCAACTCCTCACGGCCGGCTTCGACAACGTGCTGCCCCACCTGCCATCCGGCGTGACCCTGTGCAATGCCGGCGGCGTGCATGACGCCAGCACGGCTGAACTCGCCGTAGGCCTGATGATCGCTTCCCTGCGCGGCCTGGATGACTTCGCCAGGGCGATGCCCTCGGGCACATGGGATGACGGCAACCGCACATCGCTCGCGGACAGCCGGGTGCTCGTCGTCGGTGCCGGCGGTATCGGCCGGGCCCTGCGGTCGCGCCTCGAGCCGTTCGAGGCCGAGGTGGTGCTCGTCGGGCGTTCCGCCCGGGAGGGAGTCGAAGCGGCCGGGCGTCTGCCCGAGCTGCTGCCCTGGGCCGACGTCGTCATCCTCGCGGTGCCGCTGAACGACGCGACGCGCGGCATGGTCGATGGCGCGTTCCTCGCCGGGATGCGCGACGGCGCCCTGCTGGTCAACGTGGCGCGGGGCCCGGTGGTCGACACCGATGCGCTGGTGGCGGAGGTCGCCACCGGTCGACTGCGGGCGGCCCTCGATGTCACGGACCCCGAGCCGCTGCCGACCGGGCACCCGCTGTGGACCCTGCCGGGGGTGTTGATCAGCCCGCACGTCGGCGGCAACTCGTCGGCCTTCCTGCCCCGCGCTCGGCGCCTCATCGCAGCACAGCTCGAGCGTTATGCGGTCGGGGAGCCGCTGGCCTCGATCGTCGTCGACCCCCTTCGTTGAATGGTGCGTTGTTCACGCGACACGCCGGCCGCGAGGGGAGACAACACGCCAATCAACGCGTCGGTCAGGGCGGAGGGATCCGATCGACGACTCTGATCCGGCCCTTGCGGTCGGCCCGGACCACCACTCCCTCACCGGAGGCCGGTGCGATGCCGGTCAGATCGATGATGTTGGCCTGATGGCCGACGAGCAGCAGGACGCCCTCCTGGCCCCGGTGCGCGCGGATGAGCTGGCGGGTCTGGCGCTCCTGGCGGGCGGCGCGTGAAGCCGGAGCCGTGAACACCGAGTCCAGGGCCGGCGTCGCCCGAACCCGGCCCACGTCCATGAGTCGCGCGGTGTCCTGGGCCCGACACCAGCGGCTCGAGCGCACCTCGTCCACGGGCACTCGGTTCCGGCGCAGTTCACGGCCGATGTCCCGGGCCTGCTGCCGCCCCTCGGCGGAGAGGTTCCGCTGAGTGCTGCAGTCACCGAGCCGGAAGTCAGCCGGGTCACCGCCGCCGGGAGCGATCGCGTGGCGATAGAGGACGACGAGGCCGTCCTGGGAGCGCAGGGTCTGCCACAGTCCGTCATCCGCGGCCTGTGCAGCAGGGGGCAGGACGGCCACGGTCATGGCTGTCGCGACGAGCAATCCGACCACATGGCGAAGGAAGCGCACCGCTTCTTCCTACCAACGTGCCAGACCCCCGGCAACCGCGGCGGGGGACACGGGAGCGACGTAGAGTGGGGGCCTCACCGACACCAGCGAGGTCTCTCATGCCGATGTACCGTTCCCGCACGTCGACGCACGGCCGCAACATGGCCGGAGCCCGCGCCCTGTGGCGCGCGACCGGCGTGAAGGACGGTGACTTCGGCAAGCCCATCATCGCGGTGGTCAACTCCTTCACCCAGTTCGTCCCCGGGCACGTCCACCTCAAGGACCTCGGTCAGCTGGTCGCC
>JAUHZW010000190.1 GCA_030425745.1 Actinomycetes bacterium | reverse complement strand
TCTCGGCCTGCTCGGTGACCTGCGACCACCAGACCTGACTTCGGAAGGCCAGCATGTGTCGCTCTGCCTCCTGCGCGCGCCGGGTGTCCAGGGACTGCAGGTGAACGTCAACGACGGTGTCGGCCATGTGGTTGGCCGCCTCTCGCTGGATCTGCCCGAGAAGCAGGGCGTCGAGGTACATCGAGTGCGCCAACGAGCGCCCCTTGCGGTGGAAGGCGTGGGGCATGTCCTTGGGAGACAGGCTCACGAAGGTGAAGCCGTTGCGCCCCACATGGGCACGCCAGTCGTAGGACAGGTGAATGACGCCCTTCTCGATGCGGTCGTCCTCGGGGTCGGGCGCCTTGCCGGCGAGGGTCTGTCGTCCAGCGAACACTGAGGCAAGGAGGGCTTCGGGCGTCCATCGCTGGAGGATGTCGTTGAGGGCCATCTCCATGTCGCATGCCTTGGCGTGCTCAGTGAGAAGGCGCTCGTGATCGAGCTGTCCGCTCGGGGTCACGACGTGCACGGAGCTGCGAACCGGCGCGTTCTGTCCGGGAGTCTTCACCAGTTCGATGCCGATCTCCTGCATCCGATCCGTGGCGTGCACCGTGCTCAAGGCGTTGGCCAGCACCGCGAAGGCGTCAGCCCCCGGCGGCACGGATGCGAGCAGGTGGACCACCACGAAGGTCAGAGTCGGTTGATCCTCGGGAAGGACGTCGGGAATCGTGATGCTCAGGAACTCGCGCCCGATCACGGTGATGGGCGGGTACGGCTGTGCTCCGCGGAGACCTTCTCGGAATTGAAATGGCTTCAGCCGGAAGACCTCCTTCGAGTGGCGCCGGATGCCCGTCACGGAATCCGAGGCGTCCGTCTCCTCCGGGTAGAGCAGTGATTGCATGCGGTTCTGGAAATAGCGCTTGCGCTTCTCCTCGGTGCGAGCACGACTCTTCTTATCCCCGGGCTGGATGAAGAACGGGTTGGGCTCGCCCTCCGGGATCCCGGAGATGAGCGGGAAGTCTTCGATGAACGGTGCCGGGCCGTGGTCCCAACCGTCGATGTTCACCGTCTCCCCGATGCTCGTGCGAATCGGTCGAACGAAAGAACACGACAGCAGGACCTCGTCGCTGCTGACTGTGGTATCCAAAGACATGGCTCCCACTCCCCCTTGGTTGTCACATCTGACTGCTGAACCACGCTGGAGGCCGGAGCCTCACGGTTCGTGTTGTTCCCCGGACGACTGGTGCTAAACCTGCCATCTTTGGCTGAACATCGGGTCGAGTTGCGGCATGCTGACAGGTGTTCAGCCGAGGTGGTTTGGTTGCAGACATACGGGGGTACGCGCAGCACATGATCGAGTCTGGTGCTCTGGCCGATGCTGTCCGGAATGTCCGACGCGCGGAGCCGATGGCTCGCATCAGGGTGGTGACCGACTCCGCCCATCACGCCAAACTCATCGAGCGCCGACTCGCCGCGGCCTCCGCTGGCCCGCTGAATTCGACCGGCATCGGCATCGCAGGGGTCGAGGCGGTGCGGTGGGTCGACATCGCCCAGTTGGTTCTGGCGGTCGAGTCGCCCGAGCCACTTCGCGAGGTGAGGCGTCGCGACGTGGCCACTCTCGGCGTACGGGTCGCGCTCGCCGAGCTGGACGCGAGTGCTCCTGAATGGCTGCGCCTGAGCCGTGAGCACCCCGCGTCCTGGCATCGCCTGGCGCGCTCGATCGGGCGGGCATCTCATCTGATCGAGAGTCCCGATGCTGAGCTTCCGCTGTCGAACGTGCCTATCGCGGCGCGGGTGGAGGGGCTCCTTCGAGCTGATGGAGGAGTGCTGCCCGGCCGGTTGCTCGTGCTGGCTGCCGATGCCCTGACCCGCATGGCGCCGAGGGCTGCCGAACGGATTCTGGGTCGCCTCATTGCTCCTATGGAACAGGCCGGAGAGGTTCCCGCCGTGCGGGCACTTCGCGCGGCTCTCGATGCTGCTGGAGTCCTGATCTCAGTGCCGACCGAGTCCGATGCCGACGACCGGCTGGATGAACGGCACGACGATGCGGGTGATCGCGATCGCCGGGCAGTCATCGTTCCGGACGCCCAGTCCGAGGCAAGGGTCGTGGCGAGCGCGGTCGCTGGCTGGCTGGCCGCTGGGGTCTCCTACGAGGACATTTCCGTGGTGGTCCCGGACGGCTCGGCCTACACATCCGTGGTGTCCGAAGCGATGGACGCCTATGGGATCCCCGTGTGGGCGCCGGCCGGTCGACAACTCCTCGCGGGCACGCCCGCAGGCGCCGTCGCCATGGCTCTTGCACGGGCTCTGGATCCCCTGCCGGGCTGTCGAGGATGCGCCGGCGACGGTGTGCACCGGTGCGACGGGCTGTTCGCCCCGGTGTCCATGGTGATCTCTGCCGTCACGCCGAGCACTTACGCTCGCACGGTTCTCGGCGCGGCACGCGAACTCAACCTGACTTCGGGTCTGGGCAACTGGGGCACGCTTCTGCGATGGCTCGCGGGAGACGACGACGAACTTCCGGGTGTCACCCGCCGGAACGCCCACGCCACCATGGAACGGGAGCGGGTGCGTCGGGCACCTCAGGGAGACGTCGAATTACAGGATTTCCAGGAGGTGTGCCGACTTCTGGCGCAGGCCCTGAGTTCAGGCGACGAGCGTCCACGGGAGCGACTCATCGCTGGACTCGAGATCCTTGACCAAGCCGCTCGACGTTCGGACCGAGGCGCCCTCACGGCGATGTCGTCCGTTCAGCAGGCGCTGACGGACTCCCCGGCCGACGGGTCCACTGCTACGAGCGTCGCCCGGTCTGTCGTCGAAGGTGCGTGGGGAGAGACCGCTCGACCGGGGGATGGGGTTGCCCTCCTCCCGGTGTCGGATCTGACCGCGGTTGAGGCCTCCCACGTTGCCTGGTGCGGACTCGCCGAAGGACTGTGCCCTCCGCCCGCGACCTACGACGCACTGGTCGTCGGTGACCGTGAACAGGCCCGCGCCCTGCACAACCTCATGGATGATCAGGCTCGCAGGATCGAAGCGCAGGCCGAGAACATGGTGGTGACGGCTCCTCGTGTGCGGATCGGGACACGTTCGGTCGAGGTCGCCTCGCGCTGGTTGGTGCAGTGGCTCGGGCTCCACGACGTGGGAGCCGCCTCGTTGCTGAGTTCATCCTCGGCTGCCGCACAGCTCTGGCGCGATCGGTCTCGGTGGCCGATCGACGTGGAGGACACCTCGCTCGACGTGATGGCGAGGTATCCGCTTCCGGCGGAGAGCCGACCCGAGACGGCAGAGGCGAGCGCGGCAGCTGCCGATGCCCTCCTGGCTCGGATTCAGGCCTGGGCGGGTCCCACGCCCACTGTGTTCGATGGTGTTCTGGGTCCCCTCGCCGATGGGACGTCGTGGATCGATGGCCGGGTCGCGCGGGGGAGCGTCCTGTCGCCCTCTCGCGCCATGGAATTCGCGGCCTGCCCACGCAAGTTCTTCTTCTCCACGGTTGTGGGACTCCGGAGCGACGATGATGATCCGGCACTCGGGCGGGACATCCCGCCGAACCGATGGGGCGACATCGTCCACGGTGCTCTGGCGATCGCCTTCAGCGCGATGCGCGAACACCCGGACGAACGCATCGGCATCCTCGCCGGAGCGATTCAGGAGCAGGTGAGTGCTCATCTGCCCTTCCTCGCCCTGTCCGCCGCCGACCTTCTCGAACTCGCAGACTCGCAGTCGCGGATCGTCGTGCGGGTGATCCCGGAGGACGCCTGGCAACGAGAGCTCCCGGACTTCGAGGACGTGGTCGTGGGCACCATCGAAGGCCTCGACTTCTCCGGCTACATCGACGTCGCGTGGCCCGACCTCGTCGTCGATCTGAAGACCGGCAAGCGGGACGATGTGAAGTACCTGCCGCAGGTGGGGGTCTACGCGGAGCTCATGAGCCAGCGCACGGGCACGCCCGTGGAGTCGGCCATCTGGTTCGTGAAAGACGGCAGTTCGTCCGATCTCGAGCCTGCAGCGGTGACGGGACCTACCTCGACAGGAGGTTCGTCGGAGGAGACCAGTCCTCAGACCGCTGTCGCCCATACCCTGAAGAACGGCGTTGACCTCGGGCTTTTCCCGGCGATCGGCGACCCGTCGAAGGATCGGAGTGATCCGTGCGGCTTCTGTGACTTCACCGTCATCTGTGATCCGAACACGGGGATCCGGTGGGAGCAGTTGCAGGAGTCTCCGGTCTTCCAACCGGTGCTCGTTGACGTAAGGGAGGGCGCATGAGCGGGGTGCGCAAGCCGGAGGACCATGGCGAGCGGCTGCGTGCGATCCACCAGGACGTCACGTTCATCGACGCCCCGGCGGGAAGCGGGAAGACGGAGACGATCGTGCTGCGCGTCGTGCG
>JAUHZW010000189.1 GCA_030425745.1 Actinomycetes bacterium | reverse complement strand
CGCCGCCGCCGGCGCCGCAGGTGCCGGGGGCCATGATGTCCAACGCGCTCCTGCAGTCTGCTCCGACGCCGTCCACGCCGAGCGAGGTCGCCTTGGTGGCGAAGTCCCAGATCTCTCTGTCTCCGACTGAGCCTCAGCAGGTGACCTCCAAGGCACTGGCCACCGCCGGTGGCCGGGTGGCCTCGCGGGTGACCACGGTCCCGGACGCTGTCGAGACCCGGGCCGGGCTCACCAAGGCCGGCACCAAGATGGTCATCACCTCCGATACGTCCAAGTTGTCGGCAGCGGACAAGGCGGCGATGGTCGTCAAGGCGCCGCTGATGACCCGAGCTTTGGTTCCCGTGAACGTGGCCGGGAAGGTCGCCCAGGGGCTGTCGTTCCGTTCGACGTTCCAGACCGGTGAGCAGCTGCGTTTCGAGGGCACGGTCTCGCCAAAGGCTCTGGAGCAGGGGGCCCGGCTCATCATCGAGAAGGCTCAGGTCGCACCCGACGGGACCATCGGACGCTTCTTCCGCACGCACACCATCAAGCCGGGCAAGGACGGCAAGTACGCGCAGAACATCACTGTGCGCCAGGGTCTTGAGGTCGTGCGCCATCGCCTGCTGACGCGGGAGACAACGGCGGCGTCCAAGGTGGACTGGGCTGCGGTCAAGGCACGTGCGGAAGCGATCCTTGCCGCCGAGGAGCAGGCCCTGCTTCAGGCTCTCATCAAGGACACCGAGCAGGTGCTGTCGGCGGAGGCGAAGGCGCTCCTCGCGAAACTGAAGGTCGCCGTCAAGACGGAAGCGAAATCGTTCATCCTCGCGCACATGTATGCCGTGGGCACCGGGCTGATCACGGTGGACATCGAGTCCATGTCCGGGAGCCGGGACATCACCATCAACTGGGCCGACCAGCCACAGGACGACTGCAATCCAGCCACAACGCAGGGCTGCACGATGTCCTATGTGTCGGTGCCGCTCGACAGCGGCCAGACGCGCTCGGTGACATTCGTGGCTCCGACCGAGCAGAACGCCTTCGGCTTCTCCGCGGATGGCATCCACGGCGAGAAGTACACGCTCCACTGGACCCGAACCACACCACGACGTGCGCCAAGATCGTGCCCGGGCCGTCGACGCTCATGAAGCTCGGCACCACCTGGCAGATTCAGCTCAACACTCACGTCCAGATGGAGGGGTACCTCTCCGGGCCGACAGCGAACGAGGTGTGGTCCGACCAGTGGTCCAAGGACCAGAACAAGGGCAAGACACCGCTGGGCTGCGGTTTCAAGGGCACCCAGTCCTTCGGCACCTGGTGGACCAACCTCGCAGGCTGGGAGAAGCTCATCATCAAGGCTCTTGCCACCATCGCGGTGAGCATGGCGACCCTGGGTGCCTATGACGCCGTGGTCGGTGCCGAGGTGGCCGCTGACGCGACCGAGGCCGTGGTCGATGGGGTCGAGGTCGCGACCGACGCGGGCAGTGCCGCAGGCGCTGAGGCTGCTGCGGAGGCTGCTGCTGATGCCGCGGTTGGCGAGGCGGTCGATGCCGCGGCTGCCGAGGTCGAAGGCCTCGCCGTGGCAGACGGCGAGATCGTGGACTTCGCCGACGAGGACGCCCGAACTGAAGTCACCGAGGAGGAGAAGAAGGCGTTGAAGACGCCGCATGGTTTGGCTGGCGCTCTCGGGCTGGACGGCTGGTCGAAGACGATCTTCAACGTCACCGTCAACCACATCACGTCCTACATCGTCAACAAGGCCGCGGCCGCGTCCGGACACACGCAATACGACATCCCGACGAAGTCGGGCTGGACCAACTTCTTCGGTTTGGCGCCCCGTGGGGTAGTCGTCACCGGGCTCGTGGGGACCTGAGCGGGTCGCTGCGAGCGACGGCCCACCTTGGTCGGCAGACTCCTCCCCGTGACGAGTGAACACACGACGGCTCCTGGCGGCATCACGCTTCGCATCGAGGGGATGACGGGCTGGACGGGGCGGCGGTTGCCCGACGGCCGCGTTGCTGAGACCGATGCCGTGCTGGTGCGCGACGGACGGATCGTGGCCATGGGGGCCGCGGCTCGTGCGGCGGAGGCCGACGAGGTCATCGACGCGACGGGGCAGTTCCTGTGCCCGGCATTCGGGGACGGGCACATCCACCCGATCCTCGGTGGTCTGGCGCACGTCTTCGCGCCGGTCAGCGATGCCGCGTCCGTCGAGGAGGCCGTCGCCATCGCCAAGGCATGGGCGGATGAGAACCCTGACGCGGAATGGGTGCGGGGTGAGGGTCTGGACATCACGCTCGCTCCGAACGGGGTGTTCGAGGCAGCATGGCTGGACGCCGCGATCCCTGATCGTCCGGTCTTCTTGCACGGCTCGGACGGCCACACCGTCTGGGTGAACTCCGAGGCCATGCGTCGGGCCGGCATCGTCAAGGGTGTCGCGCAGCCGGATGACGGCGAGATCGTGCTTGATGCTGACGGCAACCCGATCGGCACGCTCCGCGAGCCGGGGGCATTCATGGCCGTCATGAACCTGCTGCCTGATCCCACCCCGGAGCAGGCGCTCATGGCGATGGAGTCGGCGACCAGCGACCTCGCAGCCTCGGGCATCACGTGGATCCAGGACGCCCTGCAGACACCCGCTTACCTGCCGCTGTGGATCGAGGCGCATCGCCAGGGAGCTCTCCACGTCGACGCCGAACTGGCCCTGTGGCTGGACCCGAAGTCATGGCGCGAGGCCCTCCCGACCTACCCGGAGGCGCGGGAGCTGATCGATGACGCTCAGATCCCCGGACTGCGGGCCCACACGGTCAAGTTCTTCGCCGACGGGATCATCGAGTCCGGCACCGGGGCACTGCTCTCGCCGTACTGCGACTGCCCCAACTCCAGCGGCATCCCGAACTGGGATCCCGAGGAGATGGCGGAGGCGATGATCGTGGCCGATGCTCTGGGCTTCACCATCCACGTGCACGCCATCGGCGATGCGGCCGTCCGCGAGACCCTCGATGCGATGGAACAGGTCGCCGCGACGAATCCGCCGCGCGACCGGCGGTGGACCATGGCTCACCTGCAGCTCGTTGACCCTGCTGACGTCCCTCGGTTCGCGGAACTGGGCGTCGTGGCCAACTTCGAGCCTTATTGGGCGCACCTGGACAACTGGCAACGGGAGCTCAACGCCAAGCGGCTGGGGGAAGAGCGGCTCAACGATCAGTACCGGATCGGCACGATGGTGCGCTCCGGCGCCCAGGTGTCCTTCGGCAGTGACTGGCCGGTCACAACCTACAAGCCTCTGGAGTGCCTGCAGGTCGCGGTCACGCGGCAGACCGATCGGGGCTCCGAGCCGTGGATGCCCGACGAGCGCATCACGGTCGACGAGGCGCTTGAGGCGTACACCCGCGGCATTGCCTTCCAGGCCGGACGTTCAGATGCCGGGGAACTTCGTCCCGGTGCGCGGGCCGACCTCGTACTGCTCGCTGAGGATCCCCGGGCCGTGGATCCCATGGCGATCGGCGAGGTCGAGGTGCTCGGCACGTGGAAGGCCGGCGAGCGCACCTTCGGGTGACCTGGCAGCAGGTGCTACATTGACGCACATGGGTCAGTCGGTCGGCATCCGTGAATTGCAGCAGCACGCCAGCAAGGTCGTGGCCGATGCGGTCGCGCATGGACCCGTGACCATCACCCAACGCGGCCGGGCAGTGGCCATGGTTGTCCCGTTGGTCGGAGCGGGTCTTGAGGACCTGCGAGCACAGGGTCTGGTGACCCCAGCGCGGCGTCGACTGGCGGACCTTCCGGCCCCCATCAGTGGTGGCGAGTCGCTCACGGACAGTCTGGAGCGCATGCGCGAGGACGAACGCTACTAGTGGCCTACTACCTCGACACCTCAGCAGCGGTGAAGCTGATCGTTGCGGAGCAGGAGTCGGCTCCGCTCAGTGCATGGATGAGTGACCGTGAGCTCGTCTCGAGCGACCTCCTCCGGGTGGAACTCATCCGCGCGGTGCGTCTCCATGATGAAGCGGTACGGCGGCAGGCCCGCCTGGTGCTTGAGGCCGTGGACCTGATTCGTATCACGCCTCAGGTCTGCGATCTCGCTGCGGAGCTCGACCCGCACGTGCTGCGGTCCCTCGATGCACTCCACTGCGCGACCGCGCTGTCGTTGGGTGTCGATCTGGAGGGCGTGGTCTGCTACGACCGTCGCATGCAGGAGGCGTGCCGGGTGCTCGGCCTGACGGTGGAAGCGCCGGGGGCGTAGTCCGACGTGACTAGTCGTCTTCATCGTCGAGGCGGGCCAGCCACGTGGCCAGGCGCTCGACGGGCACCTCGAAGTCGGGGTTGAGGTCGACGAACGTGCGGAACTGGTCGGCCACCCAGGCGAGGGTGACCTCCTCCTCGCC
>JAUHZW010000188.1 GCA_030425745.1 Actinomycetes bacterium | reverse complement strand
GACACCAGTGTCATCGCGGCCGCCAATCCACCCGAGCAGGCCGCTGACGGATGGGACCTCGCTCCACCCCTGGCCAACCGCTTCTGCCATCTGGACTGGGAGTTGCCGGCCGAGGTCGTGCGCGACGGCTTCACCGGCCGCTGGCATCACTATGACGTCCCTCTCCCGGAGGACGTCGCCGTGCTCGACGCGGTCACGCGGGAGCGCGTTGGCGTGGCTGGTTTCCTGACGGCTCGACCAGACATGGTGACCGTTCTGCCCAAGACCTCCGCTGAGCAGGGCCGCGCCTTCCCCACCCCGCGCTCGTGGGAGATGGCTGCGATCCTGTGCGGCTGGGTGACGGCCACCGGACAGTCAGAGGGAGTGCGACGCACCCTCGTGCGTGGTTGCATCGGACCGGGTGCCAGCGCCGAGTTCCTCACGTACCGAGAGAGCCTGGACCTCCCCGATCCTGAACAGGTGCTCGCCGACCCCTCGGGGTTCGTCCTTCCCGTTCGTGCCGATCAGATCTACGTCATCGGCGCCGGAGTCCTCGCGATCCTCCAGAACAATCTGACGCCCGACCGTTGGCGCGCCGCCGGATTCGCCCTTGAGCGCATCGCATCCGGTGGCCACCCGGACATCGCGGTGAGTCTCGCGCGTGACTGGATCAAGAACCGTCCGGACGGACAGATGCCCGATCCTGCCGTCCTCAAGGCACTGGTGCCGCTACTCAAGGAAGCCCGCCTGATATGAGCGCATCGGAGCCCGAGTCGGCCCCGAGCCCCGCGCCGAACAGCGGCGCCGCACACCTTCGCATCATGGCGGCGCGCGTCGTCGCACAGCAACGCTGGCCCTATGTGTCGTCACTGCTGTTCAACCTCAGACTCGTTCCGCGACCCCACGAGGAGCTCCCCACCATGGCAGTGGATTCCGGGTGGCGCCTGTACTACTCAGAGGAGTTCGTGCTGCGACAGACGCCGGAGGCACTGGCCACTGTGCTGCTCCATGAGGCGCTGCATTGCGTTCACGCCCACGCTGAACGCTTCGCCGTGCTGCATCGCACCCCTGCCGAGCACGGGCTGTGGAACATCGCCGGTGACGCGGGGATCAATGAGATCCTCAATGAGGCGGGCATGCCGTGGCCGGACGTCAGCCCCGTCCTCATGGCCGACCTCGCCCGCTATGGCGCCACCCCGGAGATGACGACCGAGGGTGTGTTCTTCGCACTGGTCGAGAGCGATGAGCCACTGGACAGCGGGGACTGCGGATCAGTCGTCGGCGGCGGGGCCCGCGACTACGAACTACCGGCTGCGGATGCCGAGCACCCCGCCATCCGCTCGGACCAGCAGTCGGTCATTCGCGACCGCGTCGCTCACGATGTCCTCAACCGCTCCCGGACCCATGGCGATGTCCCTGGTGGAGTCATGCGCTGGGCCGAATCTGTACTGGAGCCACAGGTCAGTTGGCGTGATGCACTCGGCGGCCAGATCCGGCGGGGACTGTCCATGGTCGCCGGCCGCCGCGACTACGTGTACACGCGTCCCTCGCGTCGGCAGGAGGCGATGCGCCAGGCGGGATCGACCGCTGTGCTCCCTGCCATGCGGCAGCCCGCCCCGCCGCGGGTGTGCTGCATCGTGGATACCTCCGGAAGCATCGGCGATCGGGAGCTTCGAGACTTCGCCGCCGAACTGGTCGGCATCGCACGAGCGTCTGGGGTGTCCTCCGGAGTGACGATCATCCCCTGCGACGCCGAGGCCTACGAAGCCCAGCGACTGGTAGGGCGTTCGGGAGTGGAGGAGTTGACCCTACCCGGTGGCGGCGGGACCGACATGCGTGCCGGCATCGAGGCCGCGCTCGAGATCCGTCCCCGGCCGCACGTTCTGGTGGTTCTCACAGACGGCTACACGCCGTGGCCCGACGACCAGCCACATGCCATCGACTCCGTCATCGTGGTGCTGAGTGATCCAGCCACGGAGGCTCAGGTCCCGGACTGGGCGACACCCATCGTGCTGGACTAGCCGGCAGCAGCGACCTTCAGCAGCCAACCGTTGCTGCGTCAGGCGCTGTCGGGGAAGCGGCCGCCGCATCCTCCGCAGAAGGGTGCTGAGGCCACGCGAGCCGTACCGCACTCGGGACAGAACTTGTAGGTGGTCGCCGCCGATGGTTCTCCCAGACCGGACGACCCGGATCGAAGCGGCATGCCTGACGCCGCGTCGTCCGCCGATGAACGTCCCTGCCCCGGTCGGGGAACTCCGGTGTTGGGCTCCTCCGGGAACACGAGGCCCTCGCCCTGCGTCCGGCCCAGGCCCGACCCACCTGCCGAGAGGCCCGAGGATGACTTCGTCAACGACATGAGATCTCCCCCTTTAATTCCCCAGACTATCCGCTTGCCCAGCCCATCGGGCGTACAGTGACAACGTGGAAACGGGGGCACGGTTCTACGTCGATGACGACGACCCACGACTTGTTGCAGCTCTGATTCCCTACGACGCCAAGGACTGGGATGAGGCTCGCTCCCTCCTCACGCCGCTCGCGGAGGACGGGAATCTGACGGCCATCTTCAAGCTCGGCTGCGTGTGGGACGCGCTGGGTGACACGGACGCGGCTCTCGAGTGGTGGACTCTCGCCGACAGTCACGGCGAGTCCCGCAGCCCCAACAACCTCGGCCGCTACTGGGAGGACAAGGGCGATTGGGCCACCGCGGAGGTCTTCTTCGCACGGTCCGCCGAGGGCGGCAACCCGGAGGCGATGTTCAATCTGGCACGCGTGCTCGGCCGACGCGGAGACGTCGATCAGGAGATGCAGTGGCTCGACCGGGCGACCGAGGCGGGCATGGAGCGCGCTCGGACCCTGAAAGCGATTCGCTTCTCAGAGATGGGCCGGGAGGACGAGGCCGAAGCAACCTATGCCGCAGGTCGCGCAGCAGGCAGCCGCACCGCCTTCCAGAACTCCGCTCAGCGTGCCTTCGACGCAGGTCGCACAGAGGAGGCGCGCGACCTGCTCCTCGAGATGTTCGCGCTGGAGGAAGATCCTCGCGACGAGCACATGCGCGTCTACGGCTATGCGTTGATGGGGTTCTGCCAGCTCATCCTCGGCGAGCAGGAGGACGCTCGGCGCCACCTGTTGATGGCGGCGAATCTGGGCAGTGAACACGCCATGAAGATGCTGGCAACTCTGGCGGACGAGGACGGCGACCAAGAACTCCACCAGTCATGGCTGACGATGGCGCTGGCGCACGGAGCGATTCTGGATGATGACGATGAGTGACGCCAGTGCCCTGAAGTGGGACTCGATCAAGCAGCGGGCGGAGACCGAGTCTGTCCGCTTCGCGTCGACGCCGAACTTCCATGTCGATGGCCGGGTGTCCCCTGAGATCCCACTCCAGCAGGACGCTCTGCAGGAGATCTCCCGAGCATTCGACGATGCCGGATGGACTGTCGCCGCCCAGGGCTCGGGTCTCTTGACCACCACCATCCAGGCCGGCCAATTCACCGTGCCGTTGTTCATCGGATCGGTCGCGACACCATCTTTGCTCCGCACGTGGGTCTCCGCTCCGATGCTGCTCGCCGATGCGGGCGTCATGGAGACCCTGGACGTGCCCCGCCTGTATTCCGTCATCCTTGAGGCGCTTCAGACCACCCGGGAGGATGACGCTCCCCCGGTGGCCCAGCCGGGACAGGAGACTGCTTGGCCCTTCCTCCTCATCAGCGTGCTCACGAAGATCCCCGTCCTTGGTCCGGGACCTGTCGTTCTGGCCGAGGTTCCTCCAGGGAAGGCCGTCCTCACCGGCGGCCTCAACCTGACGGTCCCGCACGATAGTTTCCAAGCCAAGGACATCCCCTGGATGGCCCACAACGTGGCCCACGCGATGCGTGCCATCGCTGAGTTGGCTGAGTCCGAAACGGCAGCCTGGTCCGAGAACATGCCGGGTATGTCACTCCCCACCACCGACGCCATGAATGAGCGCGGCCTGGCAACCACAAGTCTCGAGCCCGACGAACCACCAGCAGCCCCCTTCGATGAGCAGATGCTGCTGGGTGAAGCCACGCGACATGCTGATGCGGGCGACATCAAACTGGCAGAGCGCATCTGGACGGAACTGATCCGCATGCAGTGCCCGTCAAGCGGGTCTGCGACGAACTCACTCGTCTTCCAAGTACTGAATCCCGAGGGCAGGTTCGCTGAGGCGCAGGCCTACCTGATGCGATCAGTCCTCAAGGGCTACGAGTTCGAGGCGCAGAACTCCGTGTCCAATCTGGCGGTGACGATGACGCGGCGAGGGCATCGCTTTTTCGGTCGAGTTTGAGGTTGATCAGGCCGAGGCCCGACAGTGCGCCGAAATGTCGCGGCTCCAGTTCCAGGGTTCGGCGGATGTCGGCCATCGACTCGTCGC
>JAUHZW010000187.1 GCA_030425745.1 Actinomycetes bacterium | reverse complement strand
CACGGCGACAAATCCTTCTGCTGCGGCGCCGGCGGCGCCCGCATGTGGATGGAGGAGAAGATCGGCACCCGCGTCAACGTCAACCGCGCCGACGAGGCGATCGCGACCGGCGCCAGCACGATCGCGGTCGCCTGCCCGTTCTGCTCCGTCATGCTCAATGACGCTGTCACGGTCCGCCAGCAGGAGGGCAGCGCCGAGGGCGTCGAGGTCAAGGACGTCGCCACCCTCCTCCTCGAGGCCGCCAAGAAGTAGGACACGAGGGAGAAGGGGCCATGGCCTACCTCTACGGCCAGCCGTGCTGGGCTGACCATGGCGCCCCCGACGCTGACGCCTCCCGCGCGTTCTATGCCGCGGTCATGGACTGGCAGCCCACTGCCGGGCATCCGGACTTCGGTGGTTACGGCACCGCGATGTCCGGGAACGACGCCGTCGCGGGGATGGGGCCCTGCATGGGCGAGGCGCCCCCGTGGTGGACCCTCCACTTCGCGACAGACGACTCCGAGGCGACGGCCGCGGCCATCACCGCCAACGGTGGGACGGTCCTCATGCCGCCGCACCCGGTGGGCGACTTCGGCACGCTCACGATCGCGCAGGACATCACGGGGGCGGTGTTCGGCCTGTGGGAGGAGGGCACGACTGCGGGGTTCGACGCCACCGGTCGCGCTGGCGCCTGGGCCTGGTGCGACCTGCGCACCCCGGAGCCGGACGCCGCGCGCGAGTTCTACGGTGCTGTGTTCGGCTGGGAGTATGCCGCGGTGCCGATGGCCGGTGACGAGTACACGACCTTCACGCCCCGCGGCGGCTCAGCACCTGCCGGCGGCGTCGGACCGATGATGGGCCACGCCGACGCACCCCCGCACTGGCTCAACTACTTCGCGGTGGCCGACGTCGACGCGTCACTGGCCAAGGCCGTCGAATTGGGCGGCACGAGCCTCGCCCCCGCCTTCGACACCCCATTCGGGCGCATGGCCCCGATGCTGGACATGGCCGGTGTCCCGCTCGTCATCATGACGCTTCCTGCGTCACCCTGACCGAGAGTGATCGCCGCCGGCGATCTGATCCAGCGTGTGCAGCAGAACCGGTGACAGGGCTGCGACGGTGTCCTTCGCCCCGCCGGACGAGCCGGGGGCGTTGACGATCAGGGTCGTGCCCGCCATGCCGGCAATGCCTCGCGATACGATCGCGGTCGGCACTCCGTGCGCGACCCCGTAGTTCCGGATCGCCTCCGCCAGGCCCGGTGATTCCCGATCGATGACCTTGCGCGTCATCTCCGGCGTCAGGTCACGCGGGGTGTGGCCCGTGCCGCCGGTGGTGACCACCAGGTCGATCCCCTCGGACACCGCATCCCGCAGTGCGGAGAGCACCGGATCGCCATCCGCCACGACAACCGGATCACCGACGTTCAGGCCCAGTTCCTTGAGACCAGCCACGATGATCGGGCCGGAGGTGTCCTCCCAGGTACCCGCCGCTGCTCGGGTCGAGCAGGTGATGACGCGCGCCGTGAACGTCATGCCTCACGCACCCAGTGACCGGAGCGTCCGCCCTTCTTCTCCAGCAGGACAACCTCGTCGATCGCCGCCGTGCGGTCCTTGCCCTTGACCATGTCGATGACGGTCAGGCCACCGACCGCCGCTGCGGTGAGCGCCTCCATCTCGACGCCGGTGCGATCGGCTGTGCGCACCGTCGCGAGCACCTCGACGAACGGCCCATCGGCGTGGAGCGTCACCTCGACATCGACACCGTGCACCGCGATGGGATGGCACAGAGGGATGAGGTCCGGCGTGCGCTTGGTGGCCTGGATCGCAGCGATACGCGCGACTGCCAGCGCGTCGCCCTTGGGCATCTCCCCGGCGGCCAGCAGGCCGGCGACCTCCGCGGACACGTTCACCCGGCACCGGGCAGTGGCCTCGCGGGTGGTCACGTCCTTCGCGGTGACGTCGACCATGCGCGCCTCGCCGCGCTCATTGAGATGCGTGAGTTCACTCATGCCGGAACCCTAGTGCGATCCACCGAAGCCGACGATCGCTCGCGCGCCGCACTGATCGCGGCCATGACCTCCTCCAGAGCCTGCAGCGAGTGCCCCGAGACGAACGTGTCGACGAACGGCAGTGCCGCCGCCATCCCACCCACCAGCGGTTCGTACGAGTCGGCCGCCTTGCGCGGGTTCACCCAGATGACGTGGTGCGCGAGCCGAGACAGGCGCTCCATCGAGGTGCCCACCAGTTCCGGGCTCTCCACCTCCCAGCCGTCGGAGACGATGACGACGACGGCACCGCGAGCCATGCCCCGGCGCCCGTGCTCGTCCAGGAAGGTTGCGAGCGCGCGTCCGATGCGCGTGCCACCGGCCCAGTCCGGGGCGGAGTCGAGGGCTTGCCGGTAGGCGGTGTCGGGATCGGTCACCACCAGCGCACGCGTGAGGCGCGTGAGTCGGGTGGCGAACACGAAGGCCTCTGCCCCAAGAGCCTGCACCGCACCGCGCATGAGGTGCAGGTAGATCCGCGCGTAGGGCTCCATCGATCCGGAGACATCCGCGATGAGCACCACTCGGCGCGGACGCTCCGTTCGCCTGCGCTGCACGAGATCGACGGGATCGCCGGCGGTGCGGTGCGAGCGCCGCAGAGTGGCCCGCATGTCGAGACGTCGACCCCGCACATGTCGGCGCAGTCGCCGGCCCGTCCGAGGCGGTGGCACGAACGGAAGCCGGTCGATCAACCGGCGGATCAGCGACAGTTCGTCCTCCGTGCACTCGCTGAAGTCACGCTCGGACAACCGCTCGGTGACGCTCACCGCCGCGAGCCGGTTCGGATCCTGATCGTCGTCCACCTCATCTGACGACGAACCCGGAGTCGACGCGGTCGCATGGCCACCCGGGTCGATGGCCGTCTCACCGGAGGCCGACCCCGAGGACTGGTCGCTGGAGCGAGAGGGATCGGGAGGCGCCACGGCCAGATCCGAGGGCGCGTCCATCGGCACATCGAAGAACCCGAGGAACACTCGATTGAAGACGCGGTCGTAGACGGGCACCTGATCCCGGTCGGTCAGCAGCGTCACGCGGCCCAGCCAGTAGACCTCGTCGACCGTCGTCGGGTCAGCCGCGGTGACAGCTCGGGCGAAGCGGATGCTGCGCTCAGGTGTGACGGGCACACCGGCCGAATGGAGCGCGTGACCGAAGTGAGCGGCGAGTCCGCCGAGCAGATCTCGAGCCGCGTGGGCTTCAGCCATGTCGACGTCAGGTGGCAGGCCCATGTCCCCATCGTGGCCGATCAGGGATGGCGCCGCCATGGCCATCATCAGTGACGATCGCACGAGCCGTACATGCGACGGGCCACTGGCGCCTCCGTGCACTCAGACTGCAGCCCGCAGAAAAGCAATAAACACAATCTATTATCTTACTTGTTGTGTTTATTGGGTTTGCGCTATGGTCCGACCATGGCTCATGACGACAGCTGGCTCACGACAGGTGAGGCAGCGCGCATCCTGGGGTCGACCCGCCAGCATGTGGTCGACCTGTGCAACAGAGGGCTGCTCCCGCATTCCCTGATCAACCGTCACCGGCGCATCCGCCGCGAGGACCTGAACGCGTTCGCTGCCGGTGCCCAGCGCATGACGCGTGACCAGCAGCGCAGCTTCCGTCTGGCGATGGCCGTGGCCGGCCATCTGGTGACAGACCCGGAGGGCACCAAGGATGCCGCGCGCGCCCACCTGGACTCCTTGGGCCCGGGCAGTATTCGCCGCCGCGGCGGCAAGTGGCGTGAACGGTGGCTGGCACTGCTGGACGGCCCGCTCGACGAGTTGCTCACTGCCCTGACCGCAGACACCGTCGACTCACGTGAGCTCCGACAGAACTCCCCCTTCATCGGTGTGTTGACCGAAGCCGAGCGCACCGCCGTACTGCAGACGATGGAACGTCCCCGGCAGGAACATCCATGAGACGCGAGGAGCTCGAGCACCTGCTTCGAGCGGCCTCCGCCATCTCCGAGCGGCGAGACGTCCTGGTGCTGGGCAGCCAGGCGATCCTCGGGACATTCGATGAGGATGCCCTGCCCGACGCCGCGACGATGTCCATGGAAGCAGATCTGGCATTTCTGGACGATGAGGACCTGGAGGTCGCCGATCGCGTGGACGGATTCATCGGGGAGGACTCACCGTTCCACCGCACCCACGGCATCTACGCGCAAGGTGTCTCGGTGACCGTCGCTGTTCTCCCTGACGGGTGGGTCAGCAGGCTCGTCGTCGTTGAAGGCTCGAACACGCAGCCCGGTCGCGGGCTGTGCCTGGAGCCCCACGACCTCGTGATCGCCAAACTCATCGCCTACCGAGAGAAGGACCTCGAGTTCGCGTTCGCCCTCATCAGTGCCCACCTCGTCGACGTGGCA
>JAUHZW010000186.1 GCA_030425745.1 Actinomycetes bacterium | reverse complement strand
ACTGCACCTCCGGTGGCAGCTTCAGCAGGCGCAGGGTGTTGCTGACCTGAGGTCGGGAGCGACCGATGCGGCGGGCGAGCTCATCCTGCGTGCATCCGAAGTCACTCAGGAGCTGCTGGTACGCCGCGGCCTCCTCCAGCGGGTTCAGATTGGCCCGATGCAGGTTCTCCAGGAGGGCATCGCGCAGGAGATCCTCATCCTCTGTGGCGCGGATGATGGCCGGGATGGCCTCCAGGCCGGCCTCCCGGCTGGCGCGAAGGCGCCGCTCGCCGGCGATGAGCTCATAGCCACCGTCGACCTCGCGCACCACGATGGGCTGCAGCAGGCCGATCTCCTTGATGGAGAAGACAAGTTCCGCCAGCGCCTCCTCGTCGAAGACCTGACGCGGCTGGCGCGGGTTGGGGCGCACCGAACCCACGGGCAGTTCGGCGAAGGTCGCTCCCTCAACCGGCCGTGGAGCACCCGAGGCAGCCGGATCACCGGCAGGAGCGGGGTTGGTCTCCGGCTCCGCCGGGGCACCGGAGGGGATCAGCGCACCCAGGCCCTTGCCGAGACCGCGCTTGGTAGTGGCCGCCATGCCTGCCTCTCCTGTCACTCGGGTGTGGATTTCTCACGCACCCGGGGGATAACTCGTGATGTTATGTCCTATTTAATGCTTTATGTCTGTGGATAACTATGTGGATTGCTGTGGTTGGTGGCACCAGCGCCAGCACCGTCAGACGTATAACCGGCGGCTTCACCAATGTCAGGCTCCTCGCCCAGACTCATCAGTTGGGTGGCGGCCTCCAGGTACGCCAGGGCGCCCGGCGACGTGGGCTCATAGGTGAGCACCGACTGGCTGTAGGACGGTGCCTCCGAGACGCGCACTGAGCGAGGGATGACGGTGTCGAGGACCTGTTCACCGAAGTGCGTGCGCACCTCGGTCGCGACCTGTGAGGCCAACCGTGTGCGGCCGTCGTACATGGTCAGCAGGATGGCGCCCACGGACAGCTCGGGGTTGAGGTGGGTGCGGACCATATCGATGGTGCGCAGGAGCTGTGAGAGCCCCTCCAGGGCGTAGTACTCGCACTGGATCGGCAGCAGCACCTCCCTGGCTGCTACTAGTCCGTTGAGCGTCAGCAGGCCGAGGCTGGGTGGGCAGTCGAGGATGACGTAGTCGAAGTGTCGCTCCGCGAGGGCAGCAGTGATCGCCCGCTGCAGGCGGTACTCCCGAGCCACCTGAGCGACGAGTTCAATCTCCGCACCGGCCAGATCGATGGTGGCCGGTGCGGTCCACAGGTGGTCGATCTCCGGGCACGGCTGGAGCACCTCGATCAGGGTGCGCTCGCCGGTCAGGACCTCGTAGATGCTCGGTGTGCCCTCGCGGTGCTCCGCACCGAGCGCGGTCGAGGCATTGCCCTGGGGGTCGAGGTCGACGACCAGGACGTCCTTGCCGGTCTGAGCGATGGCGGCAGCGATGTTGACGGTGCTGGTGGTCTTGCCCACCCCGCCCTTCTGGTTGGCCACGGTGATGATGCGGGTCATGCGGGTGCTCCCGACCCAGGCCAGCCCAGACCGGCACTGCCATCAGAGATGTCGGACTCGGACGGTGTTTCCCGTGAAACATTGCTGCCGGGACTGTCCGGCCAGCCGAGCCCAGTGGGTTCGTCCGGGGCGGTGGACTCAGGGTGCGCGTCGGTCACCGCGCTATTCTGCCGCACCCCGCTGACCGGTCACCACAGTGGTCGGGGGATCGACCACGCCGGCACCCACCTGCAGCACGTGAAGGTCACGGACATCGAGTGTGCGGGCTGTCGCCGCGGCCTGCGTGATCTCGTCCTGCGCACTGCTGCCCTTGAGGAGTGCCAGGCGCCCGCCTGGTCGCACCAGGGGAACAGTCCAGCCGAGGAGCCGGTCCAACGGTGCCACCGCCCGAGCTGTCACGACATCGAGTGGGCTGATGGTGCCCGGGGCCTCCTCACCCCGCCCGCGCCAGACCGTCACCCGATCCCGAAGGCCCAGCGACTCCACCG
Organism: Actinomycetes bacterium; assembly: GCA_030425745.1. Lineage (GTDB taxonomy): Bacteria > Actinomycetota > Actinomycetes > S36-B12 > S36-B12 > UBA10649. The sequence goes on along the minus strand of JAUHZW010000186.1, from coordinate 2,366 downwards.
CCTCGTCGAGGAAGGTGCTGCGGCGCAGCAGGGGTTCGATCAGCACGACCCGGAGGTCAGGTCGGGCGATCGCCCAGACCAGGCCCGGCAGCCCAGCGCCCGAGCCCACGTCGCCCACCAGGGCGTCCTGGGGGATGATCCCGGCTGCCGGCTCCACCACGACGGCGCAGTTGAGCAGGTGTCGCTCCCACAGGCGCGGCACCTCGCGAGGGCCGATCAGCCCCCGGTCGACTCCGGCCGTGGCGAGGAGTTCGGCGTAGTGGCCCAGCACGCTCGAGCGTGCCTGCAGCCAGTCCGGCAGTGCAGGCACGGGTCCCGATGTTTCACGGGAAACCATGGTCAGGAGGTCCTGACCACCACACGCCGGTTCGGCTCGTCGCCCTCGGACTCACTCACCAGACCGGCCTCGGCGATCGCGTCATGAACCACCTTGCGCTCGAACGGAGTCATCGGGTCGAGGCGGACCGGAGCGGCCGTGCGCTGAGCCTCCGCCACCGCGTCGTTGGCCAGATCGACCAGCTCCGCTCGACGGGCCGCGCGGAAGCCGGCGACATCGAGCATCAGCCGAGAGCGCTCGCCGGTCTCACGGGTGGCGGCGAGACGGGTGAGCTCCTGCAGTGCATCCAGCACCTTGCCGTCCCTGCCGACGAGGTGGTTGAGCTCCCCCTCGTTGGCCTCGACCACCGACACCATGGCGCGATTGCCCTCGACGTCGATGTCGATGTCGCCGTCCAGGTCAGCGATGTCCAGCAGGCCTTCGAGATAGTCCGCTGCGGCATCGCCCTCACGGTCGAGCAGGGCAACACCGCTGCTCTTCTCGCTGCTGGCGGCGTTCTCCTCGGCAGCAGCCTCGTCGGTCGTCTCGGCGGTCACGTCGTCACTCATGTCAACTCCAGTCAGGGATCACTCAGGTCGGGGGCGGTCGGGGCCGCGGGTGCTACTTCTTCTTGCGCTGGCTGCGTGTGGTGCGCTTGGGCTGCTGGCGGGCCGGCTCCGCCTTCTCCTCAGTTTCCGACGCTGTGTCGGTAAATTCGGGGGGAGCGCTGACCTTGGCCTTCTCCTTGGCCTTCCTCCGGGCTTCCTTCGCCTCGAAGGCCGGGGTGCCGGGCTGCGGGTTGTTCCGGATGACCCAGAACTGCTGGCCCATCGACCACAGGTTGGTGGTGAACCAGTAGGTCAGAACACCGATCGGGAAGTTGATGCCCGAGACGGCGAAGATCACCGGGAAGACGTACAGCAGGATCTTCTGCTGCTTGACCATCGGGTTGTCCGGCGCGCTGTTCTTCACGATCAACTGGCGCTGGGTGATGAACGTGGTCGCCGTCATCAGGGCGATCATGATGATCGCGAGGATGCGCGTGGCCGTGGCGTTCGGGGTCTCGTCGGCATCCATGAAGGTCGCGTACAGCGGCACGCCGAAGATCTGGGCGTCGTGCATGGAGGCGACCAGGCCGGCGTACTGGTCCCAGGCGAAGACACCAGGTGCCGTGTACTCGGGATCGTCCGGGCGGTACATGGCGACGCCCTGCAGCACCTGGAACAGCGCGAAGAAGATCGGGGCCTGCAGGATGATCGGCAGACAGGAGGAGAGGGGATTGGTACCGGTCTCCCGGTACAGCTTCATCATCTCCTGCGACTGTCGTTCCTTGTCGCCGGCGTACTTCTTCTGGATCTCCTTCATCTGCGGCTGGATCAGCTGCATGTTGCGCTGAGCCTTGATCTGCTTGACGAACAGCGGGATCAGCAGGATGCGGATGACCACCACGAGGCCGACGATCGAGAAGGTCCACGTCCAGCCACTGTCCGGGTCCAGACCCAGGAAGGTGAACAGCGTGTGGAACTGGACGAGGATCCAGCTGACGCCGTCTTTCAGCCAGTCGAAGATGAACATGTCTCAGCAAGAGCCCTTCTCGATGCCGGTGCCCGAGGGCCCGTGGGTAGTCATCGTTCCATGCCGGGGATCACCGTTGGGCAGCACGTCCGGCAACCAGCGCCCTCGCCCCGGCACCGGATCGACGCCACCCCTGTTCCACGGGTTGCATCGCACCAGTCGCCAGACACTCAGGGCGAACCCCTTGAGGGCACCATGCACCTGAATGCTCTCGACCGCATAGGCAGAGCAGCTCGGATAGAGCCGGCAGCTGGGCGGCGTCAATGGCGAGATGAAGCGTTGATATCCGCGAATCGGCAGGATCAGCATCCAGGCCAGCAGCCACCCCACGCTGTGGTCCCACAGCCAGACGACGCCGGTCCAGATCCGTCGAAAACCCGTGGTACCAACGACTTCCGGCGCTGTCTCTTCTGTGTGTGCCGAGTTCATCAGCGCCTGCCGTTCGTCGCGGCCCCGGTGACAGCCGCCGTCACAT
>JAUHZW010000185.1 GCA_030425745.1 Actinomycetes bacterium | reverse complement strand
CGCACCACCTACGTGCAGGGCTGCCGCTGCGAGCAGTGCCGGGCGGCGAACCGCCGCTACAACAAGTGGCGCACCATGCACGGCCCGGCCGATCTCGTTGACGCTGCGGTCGTGCGCGCCCACGTCGAGCAGCTGCGCACCTACGGCATGGGCCGACGGACCATCGCCGTGCAGGCCGGTGTCGCCGTCTCGGTGGTCTCCCGACTCCTGGGCCTTGACCCCACACGCCCGGTCCACCGGGTCCACCGCATCACCGCTAACCGCCTGTTGGCCGTGCAGGTCCAGCTCGCGCCCGATCATGCGCTGGTGGACTCCACCAGCACCGCCCGGCGTCTGCGCGTCCTGGTCGCCCAGGGCTGGCCCCAGGTCGACCTCGCGCGCGAGCGGCTGCTGGGTGAGATCCTCGTCGCCGGGTCTCGCGACGGCATGCTCACTGCAGCCCATGACGTGTCCGACGGAGGTGTCGCGCAGACGCTGGTCGAGATGGCGCTGCGCTCGGGTGTCGGTGCACGCTCGTGGGTGCCCGATGGCCTCGACCCGTTCGTGTTCCTGTTCAGTGAGTCGGCCGGCCGGGCCGTCGTCGTCGTTCCTCGAAGCGAGGAACTGCGCTTCACCGAGATGTGTGCGGCGCGACAGTTGCCGGCGCATCGCATCGGTGTCGTCGACTCAGGCCTCGGTCCGGACAACGACTACGACGAGGGCGTGCAGGTGCTGGAGTTCACCAACCTCTTCACGGTCACACTCGAGGAGTTGCGGCACGCGCACGAGTCCACGCTGCCGGCCGTCCTGAACTCCTGACGCCATGCCGGTCGATCCGGAGATCCGCGCACAGGTGAAGGCATCGCTCGCGCGCCTGCAGGAGGTCGCGCCGGGTCGGTCGGTCGAGGTTCGCGTCCCGCCCTATGCCGCGGTGCAGGCGGTGCCGGGTCTCACGCATCGGCGGGGCACCCCGTCGGCCGTGGTGGAGACCGACGCCGAGACCTGGCTCGCGCTGGCCGACGGGTCTCTGCAGTGGGCGGACGCGGTCGCGGCCGGGCGGGTGCATGCGAGCGGCGAGCGCTCCGACCTCAGCCCCTACCTGCCACTGAGCGGTGGAGCGCCCGGGATTTGACGAAGTAAGGTGACCCTAAGTAAGGTACGCCTTACCTAATCGTTCTAGAGAAATGGACCCCCGTGCGTCGTTCCCTTGCCCTCGCCGGCCTCTTCCTGCCTGCGACCCTCGTCCTCGCCGCCTGCTCCGGCGGCGACTCGTCCACGGAGGCCGCGCCTGCGCAGACGTCAGCCGGCGACTCGTCGTCCGTGGTCGTGTACTCCGGTCGCAGTGAGGACCTCGTCGACCCGCTGCTGAAGGAGTTCACCGCGCAGACCGGGATCCCGGTCGAGGTGCGCTACGGCGACACCGCTGAGCTCGCCGCCCAGCTCATCGAGGAGGGCGATGCCTCACCTGCCGATCTCTACTTCGGTCAGGACGCCGGTGCCCTCGGTGCGCTCGACGCAGCCGGACGATGCGCCCCCCTTCCCGAGGGCGCCGCGGATGGCGTGCCGGCCCTCTACAAGAGCGCCGATGGCACCTGGACCGGCATCACCGGCCGCGCGCGGGTGATCGCGTATGACCCCCAGCAGGTCACGGCGGAGGAGGTTCCCACGTCGATCTTCGACCTGACCGATCCCCGCTGGGCCGGCAAGGTCGCCATCGCACCGACCAACGGCTCGTTCCAGGCCTTCGTCACCGCGATGCGCGTGTCCCAGGGCGATGACGTCACCCGCGAATGGCTGCAGGCACTCATGGACAACGACGTGCAGACCTACGAGAAGAACTCCCTGATCCGCGACGCGGTCGACACCGGAGAGGTCGCCCTCGGTCTGATCAACCACTATTACTGGTACCAGAAGGCCGCCGAGGTCGGCGAGGACAACATGAACGTCCAGCTCGCCTTCGCCAAGCCCGGCGACCCCGGTGCTCTGGTGAACGTGGCCGGTGCCTGCATCATCGCGTCGGCGGGCAATCCCGGGGGAGCCGGAGAGCTCCTGACATGGATGCTGCAGCCGCAGACCCAGGAGTGGTTCGTCGACGAGACGTGGGAGTACCCGCTGGTCGAGGGCGTGGCCTCCCCAGAGGGCATCCCGCCGCTCGCGGATCTGGCCGGCCCGGACATCGCCTTGGCCGAGCTCGAGGACCTGCCCGGCACCTTGGCCATGCTGCAGGAGGTCGGCCTCACGTAGGCCTGTCCTAGGGTGATCCGACCATGACCAAGCGTCGACGACCACCGCTGCTGCTCGCTGCAGCAGCGGTGGTCGCCGTTGCCGTCATGGCGGTGCCGCTCGTATACCTGCTCGTACGCGTCCTCGATGCCGGCGACGACGCGTGGACTGCGCTCTGGCGCTCGCGCACCGTCGAGACGCTCGCAACGAGCCTGACCCTCGTGACCCTCGTCGCCATCGGAGTCCTCGTTCTCGCGCTCCCCACCGCCTGGCTGCTGAGCCGTACCGATGTGCCGCTCCGCCGTCTCTTCCTGGTGCTCGTGGCCCTGCCCCTGGCGGTTCCGTCCTACGTCGCGGCCTACGCATGGGTGGCCCTCTTCCCCGGGATGTCCGGCATGGGAGCCGCAGCGCTGGTCATGTCCTTGAGCACGTTCCCCTACGTGTCGGTGCCGCTGATCGCAGCGCTGCGATCGGTGGATTCCGGCTGGGAGGACTCCGCGCGCAGCCTTGGCCTGAGCCGGCTGCAGGCGGTCCGGCGGGTGACGCTTCCCCTCGTCTGGCCGGCGGCAGCGGCGGGACTCCTGCTCGCGGCGCTCTACACCCTCGCCGAGTTCGGCACTGTCTCGATCTTCCGGGTGGACGCCTTCACGCGGGTCATCTACGCGTCCTATCGCGCCAGCTTCGACCGCACTGCCGCTGCGGTGCTCGCCGTGGTGCTGGTCGCCCTCGCTCTGATCCTGGTGCTGGCCGAAGCTCGCATGCGGGGTCGCGCATCCCGATGGCGGGTCGGCAAGGGCACACCACGACCGCCCGCTGTCGTCCCGATCCGAGGACGCATGCGCGTCGTCGCGCTCGTCTGGCTGAGCCTCGTCGTCGGACTCTCCCTGGCCCTCCCGATCGGCTCCATCCTCGGACAGGTGCTCTCGAGCCAGCGTCGTGCCTTCGATCCGCAGGCGTTCGTCGGTGCACTCGTCGGCTCGGTCTCGGCATCGACCCTGGGTGCCGTCGTCGCCCTGCTTCTCGCAGTGCCGCTGGGAGTGCTCGCCGCCCGCTACACGAGCCGGTGGGTCCGCGGTCTGGAGGCCGGGGCCTTCGCCAGCCACGGCCTGCCCGGTGTGGTGGTCGGCCTGTCCCTGGTGTTCCTCACCCTGGCTGTGCTGCCGGCTGCCTACCAGACCATCGCGACGCTCGCCTTCGCCTACGCGGTGCTCTTCGCGCCCAAGGCGATCGGCGCCACGCGATCCTCGGTGGGCGCGGTGCCTCCCGAACTCGAATCGGTGGCCCGCTCCCTCGGGTACGGGCCCATACGCGCCTGGGCCTCCACCACCGGGCGTCTCGCATGGCCGGGCATCGCTGCGGGCGGGCTCCTGGTGCTGCTCACCGCGATGAAGGAGCTGCCGGCCACACTGATGCTCCGGCCGACCGGATTCGAGACCCTGGCCACGAGGCTGTGGTCGCGCACCGAGGTCGAGGCCTTCGGCGAAGCCGCCCCCTATGCGCTTGCGCTCATCCTGCTGGCAGCCGTGCCCGCGTGGCTGATGAGCCGCTGGCTCGGGCACCACCCTGATCGCCCGGAACGGTCGGCGCGGCAGGATGGCTCCCGTCCGAACGCCACTCCGGAGGATGGGATCACCGATGTGCTGCAGGTGGGGTCATGACGACCGTCGCCATCAGTGACCTCGTCGTGGGCTACGGAGGTCCACCTGTTGTCGACGGTGTCACGTGCACCGTGCCCAGCGGCTCCTTCTTCGCCGTGATCGGGGCGAGCGGTTCGGGCAAGACCACCCTCCTGCGTGCCATCGCCGGTTTCGTCCCCACGACCACCGGCACGATCCGCTTCGACGAGACGGTGATGACCGGCCCCGGTGTCGCTGTGCCGCCGGAGCGCCGCCAGGTGGGCATCGTCACGCAGGACGGATCGCTGTTCCCTCATCTGTCGGTAGCGCGGAACATCGCCTTCGGCCTTCCGCGTGGCGGCCGCGGCACTCGATCCGATACCGATGCCCGCGTGGCTGAGCTGCTCGAGCTGGTCGGGCTGCCCGGGTGGGGAGACCGCGCCCCCCACGAGCTCTCCGGCGGCCAGCAGCAACGCGTGGCCCTCGCTCGGGCGCTCGCCCCGCAGCCCGAGGTGATCCTCCTCGATGAGCCGTTCAGTGCTCTGGATGCCGGGCTGCGTGCCGACCTCGGGCTC
>JAUHZW010000184.1 GCA_030425745.1 Actinomycetes bacterium | reverse complement strand
TGTGCCTTCCTACGCTAGGCCGGCGGCCTTCGCGACGGCGCGCTTGGCGAGCACGCGCGCGAGGTGCTCGCGGTACTCGACATCGGCGTGGATGTCGGCGTTGGGGCTCGTGCCCTCCGCAGCGTGCTCGGCGGCTGCTGCGATCGCGTCCATCGACGACGCTCCGACGAGTGCGGCCTCCATTGCCGATGCACGCACGGGTCCCGGACCCATGTTGGTGAGTCCGATCCGCGCCTCGGCGATGCTGCCGCCGTCCATCCGCACAGCAGCGGAAGCCCCGACGATGGCCCAGGCCTGAGCGGTCCGGTTGAACTTCTCGTAGTGCGCCCCCCACCCGGTGTACTTCGGGAAGCTCACGCTCACGAGCACCTCATCGGGCCCCACCGCGGTGGTGAAGTAGTCGACGAAGAACTCACTCGCCGGCACCGTGCGACGCCCACCGGGGCCGGCGATCGTGAACGACGCGTCGAGGGCGAGAGCCACCGGCGGCTGGTCACCCGCCGGGTCGGCGTGCGCCATCGCGCCGCCCATCGTGCCGCGATGCCGGATCTGGCGATCGGCCACCGTCTCCGTCGCTGCGGCGAGCAGGGCCACGTGCTCGCGCACGAGGTCGCTCTTGGCCACGGAATCGTGGGTGGTGCCCGCCCCGATGACGATGGAGTCACCGGCGTCGGTGATTCCCTTCATCTCGTCGATGCGGGTGGTGTCGACGACGACGGAGGGCTCGCCCATGCGCAGGCGCAGCACCGGCATCAGGGACTGGCCGCCGCCGAGGATCTTGGCGTCGTCGCCACCGGCCGTGAGAGCAGCCACGGCTTCGTCAACGGTGCTCGGACGCACATAGTCGAACTTCGCGGGAATCATGCCGCGCCTCCCTTCGCCGCCTGGATGGCTCTCCAGACGTTCTGCGGGCTCGCCGGCATCAGGACGTCGGTGACGCCCATCGGGCGGAGCGCATCGACGACGCCGTTGATGATCGCCGGGGTCGAGGCGATCGCGCCGGCCTCGCCCACGCCCTTCGTGCCGAGGGAGTGGGTGGTCGACGGTGTGACGGTCGTCCCGGTCTCGAACGACGGGAGGTCGGCCGCGCTGGGGATGAGGTAGTCGGCGAGGCTGGCGGTGAGCATGTTGCCGTCCTCGTCGTACTCCACGCCCTCGAAGAGTGCCTGGCCGATGCCCTGCGCGAGGCCACCGTGCACCTGCCCCTCGACGATCATCGGGTTGATCTGGTTGCCGACGTCGTCCACGCAGACGTACTTGCGCAGTCGGACCTTGCCGGTCTCGGTGTCGACCTCCATGGCCGCGAGGTGCGTGCCGTGCGGGTAGGAGAAGTCCTCCGGATCGACCGTCGCCTCACCGTTGATCATCGGCTCGACACCGTCGGGGAGGTTGTGCGCGGAGAACGCCGCCCAGGCCAGTGCGCCGAGGGTGACGGTCTTCTCGGGATCACCCTTGACCGTGAAGGAGCCGTTCGCGAACTCGAGGTCGTCCGCGGCGCACTCGAGCTGATGCGCGGCGATCGGCCGGGCGTTCTCGATGAGGCGGTCGGCGGCCTTCTTGATGGCCTGACCACCGACGGCCAGCGAGCGCGATCCGTAGGTGTCCATGCCGTACGGAGCACGGCCGGTGTCACTGTGGATCACGTCGATGTCATCGACCGGGATGCCGAGGATGTCGCCGGCGATCTGGCTCCACGCCGTCTCGTGACCCTGTCCGTGCGGTGACGTTCCGGTCACGAGCTCGACCTTGCCCGTTGGCAGGAGACGGATGGTGCAGTGCTCCCAGCCACCGGCGGCGTACTTCAGGGCTCCGAGAGTGCGCGACGGTGCGAGACCGCACATCTCCGTGAAGGTGGAGATGCCGATACCCAGCTGCACCGGGTCACCGGACTCGCGGCGCGCCTTCTGCTCGGCGCGGAGTTCGTCGTACCCGAACATCTCCATCGCCTTGGCAGTGGCCGCCTCGTAGTTGCCGGTGTCGTAGGTCAGCCCTGCGATCGTCGTGAACGGAAACTCGTGGTGCTGGATCCAGTTCTTGGTGCGGAACTCCATCGGCTCCATGCCGAGCTCCGCCGCCATCTCGTCGACGATGCGCTCGATGGCGAACGTCGCCTCGGGGCGCCCGGCACCGCGGTAGGCATCCGTGGGCGTCGTGTTCGTGAACACGCCCGTGCACTGGAACTGGTACGCATCCATCTTGTAGATCGCCGGGTACATGAACATGCCGAGCAGCGGGATGCCCGGGGTGATGATCTGCAGGTATCCGCCCATGTTGGCGAGCAGGTCGACCTTGAGGCCGATCATCTTCCCGTCGGGGGTGCAGGCCAGCTCGATGTCCTGGATCTGGTCGCGGCCGTGGTGCGTGGCGAGCATGTCCTCGCTGCGCGTCTCGGTCCACTTCACCGGACGGCCCAGCTTCTTGGCGAGCTGCGTGCAGAGGATCTCCTCGCGGTAGCACTGCAGCTTGCCGCCGAAGCCGCCACCGACATCGGGGGCGATGACGCGCAGGTTCTGCTCGGGTATCCCGGTGACGAGCGTCAGGAGGACACGCAGCACGTGGGGCACCTGCGTGGCCGTCCAGATCGTGATCTCCTCGCTCATGCCCATCGGTGCCGCGACGACGGCGCGCGGCTCCATGAAGGCGGGCACCAGACGCTGATTGACGAATCGACGCTTCACGACGACGGCGTCGGGGTGCTGGGCGAGCGCATCCTCGTAGCCGCCACCCAGGTCGTAGACGTAGCAGGTGTTGTTGGCGGCGTCGCCGTGCACGAGTTCGCTGCCGGGGGCGACGGCATCGACCATGTTGACGACGGCGTCGAGGGGCTCGTACTCGACATCGACGTGCGCGATGGCGTCCTCAGCAGACGCCGGGTCGGTCGCCAGCACGACGGCGACCACGTCACCGACGTGGCGGGCCTTGTCTCCGGTCAGGGCCGGGAACGGCGGCATGACGGTGTCGTCGGTCACCGGCCAGACGCAGGGGACACCCGCATTGAGATCACCGAGGGACTCCGCGTCGTAGGCGGCCACGACGTTCGGCTGCGCCAGTGCCCCGGAGAGATCGACCTTGGTGATCTTCGCGTGGGCCATGGGGCTCCGGACGAGCGCCATGTGAAGGGTGCCGGGGAGCTGGATGTTGTCGGTCCAGTTCGTGCGGCCGTGGAGGAGCTTGGCGTCCTCCTTGCGGCGGAGCGGACGGCCGATGGCTGCGGTGCTGTCGAGGATCTCGGTCACTTGTTGCCTCCCATGAGCTCGGCGGCGTGCTGAACGGACTTGACGATGTTGTGGTACCCGGTGCAGCGGCACAGGTTCCCGTGGATGCCGTCGCGGATCTCCTCCTCGGTCGGGTTCGGGTTCTCCGAGAGCAGGTCGACGGTCGACATGACCATGCCCGGGGTGCAGTAGCCGCACTGCAGGCCGTGGCACTCCTTGAAGGCGGTCTGGACCGGGTGCCAGTCGTCGCCGGTGGACAGACCCTGGATCGTGGTGACCTCGCAGCCGTCCGCCTGGACGGCGAGCATGCTGCAGGACTTCACGCTCTGTCCGTCGACGAGGACCGTGCAGGCCCCGCAGTTGGAGGTGTCACACCCGACGACGGTCCCGACCTTGCCCAGGCCCTCACGGAGCCAGTGGACGAGGAGGGTCCGGGGTTCGACCTCGGATTCGTGGACCGTCCCGTCGACGGTCACGCTGATGTGCTGCATCCGTTGCCCTTTCCGCGTACTGAGGAGCCCCCGAGGGGGTGGGTGTGTGATGGGAGTCACGCTAGGCCGAGCCCTCGCGCTGTGGGGGCGATTCGGGAAATTCAGCGAAGCCGATCCCTGCCCTGCCGGAGACCCCGCTGCTACTGTCGCGAGCGTGACACGCCGAGTGCTCTCTCGTCGGCAGTTCGTCGCCGGGGTCACCGCGCTGGCCGGCGCCTGGGGCCTGTCCCGCGAGGCGCTCGGCCGGGCTCTCGCCGCCCCGGCTTCCCCGGGTGACGGACCGACGACCCTGCTCCAGACGATCCGGATGCGGTCAGCCCCCGTGCGCGGCTCCTACCGGACGCTGGTCGCGGGGGCCGGGGAGGAGTTCATCCCGCGACTCGACCTGCTCGGCCGGCCAGCGGACCCCGCCCGCGCGCGATCGCGACGCTCGCTGGCCTATCTGGCTCACCTGTCGGACATCCACGTGATCGACGCGCAGGCGCCGGCGCGGATGGATGCGATCCAGAGCATCGCGCCCGAGTTGTTCAGCGACGCCTGCCGGCCCCAGGACACCCTGACCGTCCACGTTCTGGCATCGATGGTTGACAGCGTCGACGCAGCCCAGACCAGCGCGGTGACCGGTGCCCCACTCGCGGCCGCGCTGAGCACGGGAGACAGCGCGGACAACCTGTCGACACTTGAGACCCGCTGGTACATCGATACCCTCGAC
>JAUHZW010000002.1 GCA_030425745.1 Actinomycetes bacterium | reverse complement strand
CAACCAGACCGTGCCGACGCTGCAGTTTCCGGACGGGTCGTTCGCGACGAACCCGTCGATCAAGCAGGTGAAGGAGCATCTCGGCCTGGGCTGAGGAGTGAGCTCAGCGAGCCCCGCAAGGACAGGCCCATGGGCAGGCCTGGGCTGAGGAGTGAGCTCAGCGAGCCCCGCAAGGACAGGCCCATCCACCCGCCTGGGCTGAGGAGTGAGCGCACTTCACCGAAACCTGCAGGTACCGTCACAAGATCACACGGTTGTGACGGTACCTGCAGGTTTCGGCGTCAGCGGCGGGTCAGCGCTTGGCGCCGAGGGGGCGTGACCAGTCGCCGGGCAGCTCCCCGCCGTACCAGCGCTCGATGAGGCGCCGCGCGATCGAGATGTCCGGGGGCAGCCGCACGGTGCCCTCCTCGCACTCACGCACCAACTCCTCGCGGGAGAACCAGCGGGCCTCCGCGATCTCGACCCCGTCGACGACGATGTCCGTGCCCACCGCCCGCGCGTGGTACCCGAGCATGAGCGATGCCGGGAACGGCCACGGCTGACTGCCGAGGTACTCGACGTCATCGACTGCGTCACCGATGATCACCCCGGACTCCTCCTGCACCTCACGGCGCACCGCGGCCTCTGCCGACTCCCCCGGGTCGACGAAGCCGGCGAGGGTCGAGAACCAGCCCTCCTGCCAGCGCCCCTGCCGGCCGAGCAGGGCGCAATCCTCATCGTCACGGACCAGCACGATCACGGCCGGGTCGGTGCGCGGGAAGTGCTGGGAGTCACAGCCCGCACAGCGCCGCGACCAGCCCGCCTGCTTCGGCAGGGTGAGCGCACCGCACTTGGGGCACCGCTGATGGTTGGCACGCCAGTTGTCGAGCGCGACCGCCGTCACGAGCAGGCCGGCATCGCGGTCGTCGAGCAGCGACCCGATGGTGCGCAGCTCACCCCACTCCAGATCGGGGTGGCAGTCTCGATCCGGAACGTGCTCAGCGAACCACGCGACGTCGTCATCATCGATGCCGAGGAAGGAGAGGTCCTGCGGGCGCGCGTCGGTCTCCAGGACCGACCGGCTGCGCAGCCGAACCGTGCCGTCATCACTGCTGATCGGGGCCCCACCCCCGTTCACGCACGTCACGCGGGAGCGCTCGTCGGCCAGCAGGGAGGTGATCCACTCCTCGTCGCCCCGGCGCTCCGCGCAGCGATCGACGTCGGACCGGGCGAGCATGAGGGTGTCGAGGAGGGCCACGGTCAGCGAGCCTAACCGGGGGTCGGGCGCTGCGCGTGCCACGATGGCCGGACGACAGGCAACGGCCCAGGGAACCCCACGTGAACGTGTTCATCCGGCAGCTCACCGGCATCCGCTTCATCGCGGCAGCCTGGGTGCTGCTCTACCACCTGCAGGGCCCCCTGAACCAGCTCGGACTGCTGTTCGCCGGCTTCGCCGATGTGCTGCGGGTGGGCCGACTGGGCGTCGACCTGTTCTTCCCCCTCTCCGGATTCATCCTGACCCACACCTACCTGCACCGGCTGGGTCCGGCGCTGCAGAACCGCGGCACCCTGAACTTCTGGTACCTGCGCCTCGCCCGCATCTATCCGGTCCATCTGGTGATGCTGTTCGTGGCCGGCGCTGCCGTCATCGCCCAGGCACGCGTCACCGGTGAGGCAGCTGACCGGGACTGGCTCAATCCCGTCGACTTCATCAAGAACCTGCTGCTCATCCAGGAGTGGGGACCGGATCCGCAGCGCGGCTGGAACTTCGTCGCCTGGTCGCTGTCGATGGAGTGGCTGGCCTACCTGCTCTTCCCGCTGCTGGTGCTCCTCCTGTGGAAGCTGCACCACCGGTTCTCGACCCGACTGCTGGCCGTCTCGTGGGTCGTCGTACTCCTCCCCCTGGTCATCTACGGACTGTCGACGACGGACCCGTACTACACCGACAACTGGGGCTCGACGTTCCGGATCCTCACCGAGTTCACGGCAGGAGCGATCACCTACCTGATCGTTCTGCGCTTCCTGCCGGACGGAGCCCGCGACGCGGATCCGGCCCCGCGCACAGAGCGGTTCGCGACGACGCTGTCGGTGATCCTGCCGGTGCTCGTGGTGATCGGGGCGATCTTCCTGGGCAGCTGGGGCCCGGCTCAGGCCGGCGAGATCGATCTGGGCGGCGACGTCGAGCCGCTGCCGCCGTACTTCCATCTGCTGCTCGTCCCGCTGCTCATCGCGTGGATCGGGGCCCTGGCGCTATCGCGGCGCGGACTCGCCCGGTTCCTGTCGACGAGGACCCTCGTGCTCGGCGGCTTCATCTCCTACTCGCTGTACATGACGCACCTGGTGTGGTTCGGGCTGTGGCGCGCCGGCCTGCGAGCGGTCGGGATCGACGGCGGCTTCCTCTACGCCATCGCGGTCATCGGCCTGGTGGCCGGGGCACTCATCATCGCCTGGCTGATGTGGCGGTTCGTGGAGGAGCCGGCCCGCGAGTGGCTGCGCGACCGCATCGGCATTCGCCCGCGGCCGACCGAGGAGGCCGGGGAGGCCATCGCGGAGGCCGAGCACGTGGGCGACAGCGCAGAGCCGATCGACGTCCAGCCGATCGACGTGCGCGACCTGCCCCGCGATCCGGACCGCTGAGCCATCAGGCCTGGAGGGCCTCGACCGCCGCGTCGGTATCCGGCCGGAGGATCTCTCCGGTGGCGACGATCAGGAAGGCCGCCCCCACCTCGTCGACGGAGACACCGGCCCGCTGCGCCCATGCGAGTCGATAGATCGCCAACTGCAGGGGATCGACCCCGGCCGCGGAACCCGTCTTCCAGTCCACGACCTCGTATCCGTCCGCGGCCGGGAACACGGCATCGATGCGGCCATGCACCACCCGGCCGCCGAGCACGAGGGCGAAGGGCACCTCCACGCCGAGCGGCTCCCGATCGGCGTAGGGGCTGCGTTCGAACGCCGACTTGAGCTCGGCGAGCTGCGCGTCGCTGGTGATCTCGGCGTCCGCGGCTCCGGGGAGATCCTCCGGATCGAGCAGCGACTGCTGTCCGAAGCGGGTCTCGACCCACGCATGGAACTCGGTGCCGCGCCGAGCAGCCCGACTCGGCTGCTGGGGCATCGGCCTGGCGAGATCGCGGGCCGCGGCCTCCGGATCGGTCAGCGCCCGCATCAGCTGGCTCGCCGAGACGGACGCCGGGAGGCGCACCGTGTGATCGGTGGAGCGGCGGGCACGCGCCTCCTCCAGCAGGACTGCTGTCAGCACGTCCCACTCCTCGATCCGGCGGGCGGTCTGCTGCGCGACCGGATCAGCCGCGGGACTCTCCAGGCCTGGCAGACCGGGCTGGATCGGTGCAGCGGAGCGCACGCGCTCGGCGAGTTCGCGGAGCCGATCGCCGTAGGTCGGATCCGGCACGGACGGCCACGGCACCGGCTCAGCGGCACGGTCGCGCTGCGGATTGGTGGCACCGTCGTCCGGCGGCGGAGCCCAGTGCACGACCTCTCCCTCACCCGCCAGACAGGCCTCGTGGACGGTCTCGAGGAAGCGGGCCGGCCCCCGCGGATCCTTCTGGTGCGGACCCCACCAGTGGCCGCTGACTGCCAGGCCGCGCTCCGCCCGGGTGAATGCGACGTAGGCGAGGCGGTCGTTCTCCAGTTCGGTGACCTGGGACAGGACGTCGTCGTAGGCCTTCTTGTGCTTGTCCCGCGGGGACTCCCCCGGCACCGGGAACCCCGCGAGCGCAGGATCGGCGTCCGGGCGCAGTGGCCACGGGACGACCTTCGCATTGGTCGGCCACTGCGAGCGGCCGCGGCCCCCCGGGAAGGACATCTCGGAGACGAAGGGCACGAAGACGTAGGGGAACTCAAGACCCTTGGCCTTGTGCACCGTGAGGAGCGAGACCGCGTCCGCCGGGCCGCCGACCTCGAGCTCCAGATCGATGTCGAACCGCTCAGCGTCGCGCAACCGAGAAAGGAAGGCGCCCAGTCCGATTCGCCCATCGACGTCGGTGAAGTCCGCTGCGAGGTCGACGAACGCATTGAGCGCGTGCAGCTGCTGGGCACCCTCATCGCCCTCGAGCAGGCTGACCTCGACCTCCAGCCCCGACACCCGCATGACCTGCAGGATCAACTCGGGAAGCTGCTCCCCCGTGAGCCGGCGCAGATGCTCCAGCTCCGCCGCCATGCGAGCGAACCGTTCATACGCCTCGGGCGAGTAGTTCCGTGGATCTCCGGGATCGGCGAGGGCCTCGGTCAGCGAGATGACATCGACCACATCACTGCCGACGACCGCCTCATCAAGGGCTGACGCCAGATCAGCATGTTCACGACGACCGTGACCGCCTGCGAGCTCATCGCCGCGCTGGCCGAGGGCGGCGAGGTCGCGCGCTCCGATGCGCCACCGGGGTCCGGCAGCCAGCCGGACGAAGGCCGGGTTGGCGCACGGATCATGGATGAGCTCGAGCATCGCCCGCAGGTCGATCACGGCCGGTTGGGCGAGGAGCGCGGCAGCGCCGACCAGCTGGGTCGGCACTCCGCGGCGACGCAGGGCCGTCTGGATCCGGGTGAGATCACGGCCCGTCGGGCCGAGGATCGCGATGTCGCGCCATGCCGCGCCAGATGACTGGGTTGCGATCACCTGGTCGACGACCCAGGTGACCTCTTCGTCGTAGGTGGTGAACAGTGCGCAGGACACCGAGCCCGGGCCCTTGCCGTTGTCGCCGGCGCCGAGGGGCTGGACCCCGGCGTGCACGCTGCGCAGCCGTTCCGAGGCCCGGTTCGCGACAGCCAGCACGTTCGGCCCCGAACGGCGGTTGAGCGACAACGCGAACCGGTCCGCTCGACCGCCCTCGTCGGGGAAGTGGTCGGGGAAGTTCTCGATGTTGTCGACGCTGGCCCCGCGCCAGCCGTAGATGGCCTGGCAGGGATCGCCGACGGCGAGGACCGGGTGTGCCTCACTGAAGATGCGCTGCAGCAGCCGGCGCTGGGCGATCGAGGTGTCCTGATACTCGTCGAGCAGCACCGCGCCGTGGCGCTGGCGCAGATCGGCCACGACCTCAGGGAAGCGATCGACGAGTCGACCGGCGAGCCGGATCTGGTCGGCGAAGTCCATGACCTCGCGGGCGGCCTTATCGGCGCGCCAGTCACGCACGAGATCGGCGAGCACTGACCGCAGAGTCGATGTGGCCAGCAGATCTCGGCCGGTCTTCTGCAGCGGCTTCTCGGCATCGTAGGCCTGCAGCGTCGCCGCGAGATCGTCATCGAAGCGCCGAAGCTCCTCCGGCTCAATGGCCAACTCGGCCAGCTCATCGTCGAGGGCCAGCAGATCAGAGGTGAGCGTCGCCGGGTCACGTGCCAAACCCGCCAGGGGCAGCGTCGAGCGGCAGACGAACCGGTACGCCAACTGGTGCCGGGACTCCGCAGTGAGGACGACCGGTCGCGGCTCACGTCCGATCCGGATCCCATGCTCGGCAAGGATGCGGGCGGCGAAGGCGTGGTAGGTGAGCACCTCGGGCTCACCCAGCGGCTCGCCCTCCTCATCGACGGCCGGAACGATGCCCGCATCGACGAGGCGCTGGATCGCCGATCGCATCGAGGCCAGGAGCTGGCCCGCCGCCTTGGTGGTGAACGTCAGACCGAGCACGGACTCCGGCCGCACCAGACCGCTGCCGACCAGCCAGGCCACCCGAGCCGCCATGGAGGTGGTCTTGCCCGAGCCGGCACCGGCGACGATCACGGCTGGGGCGAGCGGGCAGGAGACGACGTCCCACTGCTCATCGGTGAGGGTGAGGCCGAGTGCGGTATCGAGGTCCGTGCGACTCAATGAGCTCACGACACCACCTGCTCTCCCTCGGCCTTCGCCGAGCACGTCTGTGTGTAGGCGCAGTAGTCGCAGGCCCGCCCCGCCCGGGCGACGACGTCACCGGATCTCAGGACCTCGACGGCTTCGGCCAAACGCTGCTCGACCCACAGGGGCTCGCCCTCGACGGCCTCCAGCGCCGCCTGGAACTGGGTCTTCGCGGCGGTGGAGCCGCGACCTTCGTCGATCCGCAGCTGCACCAGCGCGGCTCCGCCGACCTCACGCGGGACCTCACCGGCACCCACCCCGTCGGAAAGATCGCCCTGTCGCAGCAGCAGCTGATAAACGCCGAGCTGCCCGTGCTCGTCGACATCGCGGCGGGAGACAGCGTTGCGCATGTTCTTCAGGTCGATGGCCACGAGCCGGCCGTCGTCATCGCGCTCCACCCGGTCGATGGTTCCGGTGAGTGAGACGTGATCCGGCTCCCCTGAGGCCCGCGACACCTCGACCTCTGTGCGCACCGAGATCTCCGTCGCGAGCAGCTCCCGCTCCGCTGCGCGGTGATAGTCGAGGAACCGAGACAGCGCCGCCCTCGCCTGGGCACGTTCGGCCTCGGACTGCCATCGGGCATCGAAGCGCAGCTCCGACCAGATGCGGTCGAGCTGCTCCTCCATCGCGGCCAGGTCCGCTGGGACCTTCTCGCGGGCGACGAAGTCGGCGATCGCGTGGACGACACTGCCGAAGCTCGTGGCGGTGCCCCGGACGGTCTCGGCGTGCACCTGCCGCTCGAGGAACCACTTCAGCGGGCACGCCAGAACCGAGTCCAGAACGCTGCCCGACAGCGATACCGGTGCGTGGGGGTCCAGTAGCGGGTGGTGGTTCACGGTGGCTTCGATGACACCCCACCACTGCGCGGGATCGGCGAGTGGCACCAGGGGGCGCCCGGCGGTGTCGACAGCAGCGGCAAGGGCGGCAAGCCGCTCGACCGCGGCGTCACGCAGGGTGGAGTCACCCCGCTCATCCATGGCGACTGACCGGAGCTCGGCGACGAGGCCGTCGAGGGACATGCCGTGGCGAGGTCGATCGATCACGGGCTCGAGCGACGTCGCTCCCAGCTGGGTGGCCAGATCGGCGAGAAACCGACTGGGACGATCACCGGACTCGTCGGGAGAGTCGACCGCGCTGACATGGACCCGGGTGCGGGCTCGGGTCAGGGCGACGAACAGCAGGCGGCGCTCCTCCTCCAGCAGGTCGATCGGTCGGGGCCCGGTACCGATGCCCTCGGCGGTCAGTTCCTCCACCCGGATGGTGGTGCCCCGTGCCCGCAGGTCCGGCCAGGTGTCCTCCTGCAGTCCGATGACCCACGCCTCGTCCCATTCCAGGCCCTTCGCCCGATGAGCAGTGAGCACGCGCACCGCATCAGCGCGGCTGCCGCGGTCGGCGATGGCCTCGGCCGGAATCTGCTGGTCGGTCAGGGCGTCGAGGAACATGCGCACGCCGAGGAAGCCCGGGTACCGGCCGGCGAGGCGATCGGCAGTGTCGAACAGGGCCGTGACGGCATCAAGGTCATGATCGGCCGACCGCTTGCCGGCGAGGGCCGCCGCCCTGAGCCGCTCCGGCCATCCGTGCGGATGCCGCCCACCGGTCCACAGGGTCCACAGGACCTCCTCCGGAGCGGCACCGGATTCCACCTGCTCCTGCGCGTGACGAAGCATCCCGACCAGACGACGGATCGCCGGGGCGATGACCTCGTCATCGGGGACCGCGACCGGCTCGACTCCGCCACCCTCGAGCGCGCCGACCACCACGCCTTGGATGAGCCGCTCGGACGAGGGCGCGGAGTGGCCCGAGCGCCGCTGGGTCTCCCGCAGTGACCGGCCCAGCGTGCGGACGTCTGCCGTGGTGAGACCCACGAGGGGACCGGTCAGGATGTCGATGACCTCGGTGGGGCTGATCGACGCGGGCTTGGTGACCAGCTCCAGCAGTGCGAGAAGCGTCGCGACCGCGGGCTCCTGCCGCAGCGGGATCTCGTCGGCGGCCACCACCACCGGGATGCCGGCGGCCGACAGGGCTCGCTGAACCGGCGGGATCTCCGCTCCGGAACGGACCAGCACCGCCATCTCGCGCCAGGGAACGTCACGACGCACGTGGGCCCGCCTCATCTGGCGGGCGATGTGCGCTGCCTGTGTGCCGCGGTCGCCGTAGGTGCGGACAGAGACGAGATCAGTCGTCTCCGGATCCTCGACCGGTACGCAGGCCGGCTGACGGTGCCGGCGAAGGACCTCGGCCGGCAATCCGGGTGGGATGCGCGTGCCGAGCACCGACCCGGCGGCCGCTCGGATCCGGGGCCCGAAACGCCGCGTCGTGCCCAGCACCTGGACAGGTGCGGGCTCGCCGGTCGGGGTGCGGAAAGTCTCAGGAAAGGACAGCAGCCCCCCGACATCCGCCCCGCGGAAGCCGTAGATCGCCTGATCCGGGTCGCCGACGGCGACCAGGAGGGCATCCGGGCCCACCAGAGCCTTGAGCAGGGAGACCTGGAGCGGGTCGGTGTCCTGATACTCATCGACGTAGACGGCCCGGTACCGAGCCCGCAGGACGGCCTGGATGGCGGGGTGATGAGCCCGGTCGACCGCCTGGGCGAGGAGCTCGCCGTAGTCGAGGACGTTCTCCAGCGCCATGACCTCCTGCTCCTGCTGCGCGAGCTGGCCGACGGCCGTCCATGCCGGGCGGCCCGAGCGGCGCCCCACAGCTTGCAGCTCCTCACCGCTGATGCCGAGTTCGCGCGCCCGTGCGAGCACGGCCCGTACCTCGTTCGCGAGGCCGAGCGTGGGGAGGGCACCGAGGAGGTCCTCGGGCCAGTCGACGGCTCCGTCGGCCACCGCACCACGGAGCAGTTCACGGATGCGGACGTCCTCCTCCGCGCCGGACATGAGACGAGGTGGGTTCAGGTAGTCCTCGGCGTCGGACAGCTCGCGGAGCAGCGCGTAGGCGAAGGAGTGGAAGGTCGCGACCGTGGGCACGAGGCCCCCGCCCACGCGGGCCGACACCCGGTCGCGCAGTTCGAGGGCCGCTCGGCGGCCGAATGTCAGGCCGAGGACCGACTCGGCCGGCACCGGATCCTGCGGATCGGTGAGGCGCGCCGCGATCGCCTCGACGATCGTGGTCGTCTTGCCCGTCCCGGGACCGGCCAGGACGAGGAGCGGCCCCTGACGATGGGCCACCACGGCGGCCTGCTCCGGATCGAGCGCCGGCGCCGGCCGGCGCGGCTCCGGAGAGAGGTCGAGGTGCCAGGACATAGGCCATGGATACCACCCGGGTGCGACACCGTGGACCGCTGTTCTGGGAGCATCGGGGGCGTGAGTTCCGACGACACCGCCGTGAGCCCCGCTCCGGCGACCCCGGAACCACCTCCGTCGATGCCAGAGCCTGATCAGCCCGCCCCGGCCCACGTCCACGATGCCGATGCTCAGCGCACGGACGCCCACGGTGCCGGCGAGCAAGTGCCGGACCCGGCGGTCGCCGACCTCGCGGCCACCGCGGTCATCGAGGAGCACCGCACGCCGCGACGCGTCCGCCGCCCTCTCGACCTCGCCCGCTTCGTCCTCGCGCTGCTGATCACCGCCGGCATCGTCCTGATCGCGTACTTCGCCACGGACACCACCGCGGGACTCGACAGCGACATCGTCAGCGGCGCGTCTCTGCTGCCCTCATGGGTCGTCCTCATCCTCGACATCGTCGGTGGCATCGGCACTCTCGGGCTTCCCGTCGCCGTCGCCGTGGCCATGGTGATCCGCCGCCGGATGCGCCAGCTGTTCGACGCCCTCGTCGCCCTGTTCATCGGCATCGCCGTGCTCATGGCCATCGCGATCGGGATCTCGTACCTCGACCTGCCCGCGCTGATGATCGCCCTGACCGGCTCGGCCAGCACCGACTCGGCCGCCACCACCCCGATCCTCGGCGGCCTGGTCGCCTTCGTCACCGTCGCCCGCACGATGGGGCGACGACCGTGGAACGTCCTCACGATCCTCGTCCTCGGGTCGCTCGTCATCGTCAACCTGCTCAGTGGCGGCATCACGTTCGCCGGAGTCGGCATCTCCCTGACGATCGGCTGGGCCCTCGGTCTGGCCACCCGCTACATCGCCGGCACTCCCACGACCCGCCCGAGCGGGCAGATGGTGGCTGAGGCGCTGGACCGCGGAGGGCTCCCGGTGACCGTCCTGCAGGCCCGGGAGTCGACCGCTCGCGGGCGTCGCTACCTCGCCACCTCACGCGCTGGCGGGCAGTTCCTCGTGACCGTCCTGGACCGAGACCTCGAGGGCGCCGGCCTGGCGAACGCCATCTGGAAAAGCCTGCGCCTTCGTGATGACACGACCTCCGGGGCGTTCAACATGCGCCGCACGCTCGACCACTCCGCCCTGCTGGCCTATGCCGCTCAGGCGGCCGGCGCCCCGGTGCCGCGGCTGCTGCTCGCGGAGGAGGTCGGGCCCGACTCCGTCCTGCTCGCGCACGAATACATCGAGGGCACCCGCTTCAGCGATCTCGGCGAGGTCTCCGACGCAGACCTGGCCGGTGCATGGCGAGCCCTGCGGACGCTGCACGAGAACCAGATGACGCATCGCTCGCTGTCGGCCGAGCACCTGATCCGGGCCGACGACGGCACGGTCTGGCTGATCGGCGGCGACACCGGCAGCATCGCCGCAGGCGACGTCGCCCAACGCATCGACACGGCTGAACTGCTCGCGACCCTGGCCATGCTGACCGATGTCGATCGCGCCGTGGAGTCCGGTCGGCTCGTCCTGGGTGCGGAGGGCCTCAGCAGGGCGCTGCCGGCACTGCAGCCGGTGGCGCTCTCCGGACCGACACGTCGACTGGTTCGCAAGAACAAGAACGTCATGGTCAAGCTGCGTGACGCCCTGGCCGAGATCCGCCCCGGCGCCGACGACGAGCAGATCAACTTCGAGAGGTTCCGGCCCCGCACGCTCGTGATGATCGTGGTCGGCACGATCGCGGGCTACGTCCTGATCTCCCAGCTGGCGCAGGTCAATCTCGTCGACCTCGTGCAGAACGCCAACTGGTGGTGGATGGCCGCTGCAGTGGTCCTCGCCATCGTCACGTACTTCGGTGCAGCGTGGTCACTGTCCGGCTTCGTTCCCGAGCGCCTTGCCCTGCATCGCACGATCATGGCCCAGGTTGCCGGCGACTTCGCCACGCTCGTGTCGCCACCGACCCTCGGCGCGATCGCGATCAACGTGCGCTTCCTGCAGAAGGCCGGCCTGCACCCGGCTCTGGCCGCCGCCAGCGTAGGCGTCTCCCAGGTCATGGCGTTCGTGTTCCACATCCTGCTGCTGCTGGGCTTCGGCATCGCGGCGGGGACGCAGACGACGCTGCCGTTCGATCTGCCGCCCGTCGCCGTCGCGATCGTCATGGGCATCCTCATCGTGGCCCTGGCCCTGCTGGCTGTGCCGGCCGTCCGACGACTCATCACCAAGCGCGTCGGGCCGCTGCTGAAGGAGGTCGGCCCGCGACTCGTCACCGTCGCCCAGCGTCCCCTCAAACTGCTGGAGGGCATCGGCGGCATCATCCTGCTGAACCTCGCCTACATCGGCGTGCTGTACGCCTGTGTCGAGGCCTTCGACGGCAGCCTGAACATCGCCGTCGTGGGCGTGGTCTACCTCGCGGGCGCGACGATCGGCCAGGCGGCTCCGACGCCCGGTGGTCTGGGTGCCGTCGAGGCAGCCCTCGCGGCCGGGCTCACCGCCGCAGGTCTGGACGGCAGCCTCGCCATCTCGGCCGTCCTGCTCTACCGGCTCATCACGTTCTGGATCCCCACCGTTCCGGGATACTGGGCGTTCAACTGGCTCACCAAGAAGGGTGCACTGTGACCGACACCAACCGCCACGTCCAGCTGAGCTTCCCGCCCGGTCCTGCCACGGAGCCGGTGATCTCGGAGATCGTCAAGCGCTTCGACGTGGTGCCGAACATCCGCCGGGCCGCGATCCAGGACCATTCCGGCTGGATGGTCTGCGACATCGCCGGAACGGCGCAGGCCGTGGCCGATGCCATCGCGTGGATGGAGTCGATCGGAGTGGTGGTGTCCGACCCTGCGGGGGACATCGTCGCCGGGTAGCCGGTGAGCAGAGTCATGGTCGCCGGGTAGCCGGTGAGCCAGCCCCCGATGCTGCGGCACTGGTGGCGGCTTCAAGGGCGATTTCCGAGCACCAACTGCCGCAGCATCGCCTCTCCCCCTGCGGGATGCACCCATCTGCGGAAGACTCCCCGCCATGAGCGATGTGACGATCACCCCCACGACGGACGGTCCCCTCGAGGTCAGCGGGGAGGTCCGCATCGAGGCGCCCGACGGCACGCTGATCCGGGAGACCAGCAAGGCCTACCTGTGCCGCTGCGGGTACTCGAAGGCCAAGCCGTTCTGCGACGGCAGCCACAAGCGCGAGGGCTGGACCGAGGCCAGCGAGTAGCACCCGCCGATCACCGAGGCGGTGACTGAGCAACCTCAGGAGCCCCGCCGAGGCGGGGCTCCGTCATGAGCGGTCCTCCCTGCCGCACCACCTCGCGCTACCTGCTGTCACCTGCCGTCCACATCCGGCGCCTCAGCAGCAGGGCGGTCGAGGCACCCACTCCGACCAGACCGGCCGCCATCAGGGCCACCGCCCCGCTCGGCACCTGCGCGGTGCTCGAGCCGTCTCCGGCCGGCACCGTCGCCGGCACGGCAACCGTCGCCGGCAGCGGCACCGACACCGTCTCCGGCTCCTCCACCGTGGCCGGCAGCACCGGCGCCACGGTCTCAGGCTCCACCGGCTCCTCCACCGTGGCCGGCAGCACCGGCGCCACGGTCTCAGGCTCCGCTGGAGTCGTCGGCGGGGTCACCGGCGGCGTGGTCGGCTCGGGAGTCGGCTCGGGAGTCGGCGTCACCGGGCAGGTGCCCTCGGTGAAGTCCGGGTACTGCTCGAGCTGACCGGCCAGATCAGCAGCCGCGGCAGCCTCAGCAGCGGCCTGCGCCGCAGCGTCAGCAGCCTCCTGCGACTCCGTGCTCTCACCCGTGCCAGAGCCTGCGTACTCGATCGTCACATCGACGTTGTCCACGGTGCAGATCGCCAGGGACCCGGATGCCTCCGCCTCAGCGGTGTACGGCTCGACCGCCTCGCAGACTCCCTCGGTGTAGCCGGGGTAGCCCGCAAGCTGACCTGACAGATCCGCATCTGCCGCGGCTTCTGCAGCGGCCTGCGCGGCAGCATCAGCAGCCTCCTGCGATTCCGTGCTGGTCTCGGTGACCAGACCGGAGGAGTACTCGATCGTCACATCGACGTTGTCGACGGTGCAGATCGCCAGGTCACCGGACACTGTTGCCTCACCCGTGTACTCCACGACGACCTCGGTGTACGAGACGGCGTAATGACTGATGTCCTTGCCCGACGAGTGCGTGATCGTCACGGACTCAGCCGCAGGATCCACGGTGACGTACTCCGGACCGTATCCCTGATTCGCCGAACCCGCCTTGACGCAGTACCCAGTGATCAGGTGATCGGCCGGCGCGTCGATCACGAGTGACGTGTGACTGCCGGAGACGTCGATCTTGCCGCTGTCCATACCGCTGCAGACGTCATCAACACCAGCAACAGCCGCGCTCGTGGCCAGTGCCATCGACGCGGCGATAACAGACAGGATCGCTACAAGTGCAGCCCATACCCGAGAGCGTCCTGTGTCTGAACTCTTCGTCCAGCGCGATACTCCAGCGCCTTCCCTTGTTGTCATCCTTCTCGCCCCCTTGCGTTCCCTCGCACTTCCATGGTGCAACTGGGAAGAGAGCAAGGGGCAGGCCTCGAAGGACAGGTCAGGTCAGTGCCTGATCGGCACCGGACAATGCCCGGTCACACCGGACCGTTCCGGTGGAGGCAGGGGATCAGTACGAGGGCTTGTCCGGCTCCACCTGAGCGATCCACTGCAGGATGCCGCCGCCGACGTGCACGGCATCGGCGTAGCCCGCGCCCTTGACCACTGCCAGGGCCTCAGCGGAGCGGCCACCGACCTTGCAGTGCAGGACGATGCGCTTGTCGGTGGGCAGCTTCTCCAGCGCTGACCCGTCGAGGAACTCCCCCTTGGGGATCAGGACCGCACCGTCGATGCTGACGATCTCGAACTCATTGGGCTCGCGGACGTCGATGAGCAGGAAGTCGTCCTCCCCTGCCTCGCGAGCGGCGAGCATGTCCTTCAACTGCAGGACCGTGATGGTGGAGTCCTTGGCGGCCTCGGCGGCCTCCTCGGAGATCGTCCCGCAGAAGGCCTCGTAGTCGATCAGTTCGGTGACCGTCGGGGTGTCGCCGCACACGGCGCAGTTCGGGTCCTTGCGGATCCTCACCTGTCGGTATGTCATCTCGAGCGCGTCGTAGATCATCAGGCGACCGAGCAGGGTCTCCCCGATGCCGGTGATGAGCTTGATCGCTTCGTTCACCTGGATCGACCCGATCGAGGCGCACAGCACGCCGAGCACGCCACCCTCGGCGCACGACGGCACCATGCCCGGCGGCGGGGGCTCGGGGTAGAGGCACCGGTAGCAGGGGCCCTCCGCGGCCCAGAAGACCGAGGCCTGGCCATCGAATCGGTAGATCGAGCCCCACACGTAGGGCTTGTCCAGCAGCACGCACGCGTCGTTGACGAGGTAGCGCGTCGCGAAGTTGTCGGTGCCGTCGACGATGAGGTCATACTGGCTGAACAGCTCCATGACGTTGGAGGAGTCGAGACGCTCGGTGTGCAGGTTCACCTGGACGTGCGGGTTGATCTCGAGCACGGAGTCGCGTGCGCTCTCGGCCTTCGAGCGGCCGATGTCGCTCTGGCCGTGGATGATCTGGCGCTGCAGATTGGACTCGTCGACGACATCGAACTCGACGATGCCCAGGGTGCCGACACCGGCCGCCGCGAGGTACATGAGCGACGGGCTGCCGAGGCCACCGGCACCCACGCAGAGCACCTTGGCGTTCTTGAGGCGCTTCTGCCCCGCCATGCCGACATCCGGGATGATCAGGTGACGGCTGTAGCGACGGACCTCGTCGATGGTCAGTTCATCGGCGGGTTCCACCAGGGGCGGCAGGCTCACGGGTTCTCCTTGCAGCGGTGTGCGGTCGCCTCAGGGTAGACGGGCCCGCGGGCCGGCCTCGGGCCGCGTCCTCCACCTGCGAGGAGTTCGCAGCATGGCCGCGGGGTCAGGCCAAACCCTTGACCCGACCAACCACCAAGTCGATGGCCCGCAGCACCTCCTGCCACAGGATCAACGGCAGGTCCCCCACCACCGGGCCGAAAATCGCCTTGTCCACCGTGGTCATCCCGTCGAACATCACCACGGAACGGC
Source organism: Actinomycetes bacterium (assembly GCA_030425745.1). Taxonomy (GTDB): domain Bacteria; phylum Actinomycetota; class Actinomycetes; order S36-B12; family S36-B12; genus UBA10649. The sequence goes on along the minus strand of JAUHZW010000002.1, from coordinate 16,324 downwards.
GCTCGGGCCCCACGGCGAAGAACTCCGACCGGGAGATGCCCATGCGTGCCGCCTGCTCGTCCGCCGCCGCGAATACCTCATCCGGGACAGAGATCGCACACGTCATTCCACGAGGATCACCCGGCAAGACCCGGGAGTCGAGAGTCGCGCGTGGCGAGACCGTTGTGGACGACGAGGCCACAGGGCCGTCCTCTACTCGTGGACCTCGCCACCGCCCGCCTGGGCGACGAGGTTGCGCAGCGCGCGGAGCGCGACCGACAGGGTCGCCAGATTGGGCGACTCGACCTGCTCGATGTCGTCGAGGGTCGTGCGGGCCCGTGACACGCCCTCGGAGTGCTCCCACTCCCACTGTGACAGCCGCTCCATCGGCGACAGATCACTCGGCGTCGACCTCAGCATGCGCGAGGTCAGGCCTGCCACGACCGAGTAGAGGTCGCTGCGCAGTGCGAACCGCGCGAGCGCACTCCACCGATCACCTCGCGGCAGATCGGAGATCTTCACCAGTGTGGCGTCGATGTCGTAGCGGTCGGAGATCGTGAAGTAGAGGGGGATGACGACATCCGCTGGCTCACCGGTTCGCAGACAGATGTCGGTGATGTCGAGCAGCGCGAACACGTCCAGCGACAGGGCCGCGTAGCGGGCCAGCCCCTCGGGTGCCCCGGCCTGCTGGAAACGGCGCATGAGCCGCTCGAAGCGCTCCCGCTCCCTGCCCATGAGATTGGTCGGGACGGCACTCGTGTGGTCCTCGACCACCGAGCTGAAACGCTCCACCTCGCCATGCACGTCGATGGCGCCGCCTCGCGTCTGCAGGAACCATCGGGTCGCGCGATCCAGCAGGCGGCGGTTCTCCAGATGCAGGGCCACCTGCGCACTGGTCGAGATCGCATTGTCGTGCGAGTTCACCTGCGCCCAGAACTCCGGGATGTGGAAGATCTCCATCGCTGCGGTGGCCGCCCGGACGACCTCGACCGCTCCGGCACCGGTCTCCTCCATCGCCCGGAACACGAACGTGATGCCGGCGACGTTGAGCAGGCGATTGACGGCGACGGTCGTGATGATCTGCGACCGCAGCGGATGCTCGGCGATCGCCTCGGCGAACCGATCGCGCAACGCCTTCGGGAAGTACTCGGTCAGCGCCCGGGTGAAGTACGCGTCCTGGGCGAACGTGGAGTCGTTGAGCTCCTTGGTCAGCCAGATCTTCGCGTAGGCGAGGAGAACGCTCAGCTCCGGACCGGTCAGTCCCTCCCCGGCCAGCTCGCGGGTCCGCAGTTCCTCGTCATCGGGCAGGAACTCCAGCGCCCGGTCGAGCAGGCCGGACCGCTCCAGCTCACGGATCATCCGCTGCTGCACGCTGATCAGACCGGCAGCCCCCGAACGCGCGTTGCCCAGCACGACGTTCTGCGCGTAGTTGTCCTCCAGCACCATGTCGGCGACGACATCGATCATCGACATCAGCACCTCGTCGCGCTCTTCGCGGGACAGTGCTCCCTGCCGCACCAGCGAGTCGAGGAGGATCTTGATGTTCACCTCATGGTCGGAGGTGTCGACTCCAGCCGAGTTGTCGATCGCATCGGTGTTGAGACGCACGCCGTGGCGAGCGGCTTCGATGCGCCCCAACTGGGTGAGCCCGAGATTGCCGCCCTCCCCCACGACCTTGCAGCGCAGTTCATGCCCGCAGATGCGGATGCGATCGTTGGCCTTGTCGCCGACCTCGAGGTTGGTCTCGGTCTGGGCCCGGACATACGTGCCGATGCCGCCGTTCCACAGCAGGTCGACGGGAGACTTCAGGGCTGCCTGGATCAGCTCGTCGGGGGTCACCGAGGTGACGCCCGGCTGCATTCCGAGTGCGGCGGTCATCTCCGGCGTGACCGGGATCGACTTCAGACTCCGCGAGAAGACTCCCCCACCGGTCGAGATGAGGTCGGTGCTGTAGTCCGCCCACGACGAGCGTGGAAGGTCGAACAGCCGCCGCCGCTCGGCGTAGGACGTGGCCGCATCCGGATCGGGGTCGATGAACACGTGCCGATGGTCGAAGGCCACGACCAGCCGGATGTGCTCGCTCAGCAGCATCCCGTTGCCGAAGACGTCACCGCTCATGTCGCCGATGCCGGCCACCGTGAAGTCCTGCGTCTGCGTGTCGATGTCCATCTCACGGAAGTGCCGCTTGACCGACTCCCAGGCACCCCGCGCCGTGATCCCCATCGCCTTGTGGTCGTACCCGACCGAGCCGCCGGACGCGAATGCGTCACCGAGCCAGAACCCGTAGTCGGCAGCGATCGAGTTGGCCAGGTCCGAGAACGTCGCAGTGCCCTTGTCTGCAGCGACCACCAGATAGGCATCATCGCCGTCGTGACGGACGACTTCCGGAGGAGGCACGACGGCACCATCGACGAGATTGTCGGTGACGTCGAGCAGGGAGGAGATGAACTCCCGGTACGCGGCCTTGCCCTCGGCGAACCAGGCGTCGCGGTCGACGGACGGGTCCGGGAGCCGCTTGGCATAGAAGCCGCCCTTGGCTCCGACGGGGACGATGACGGCGTTCTTGACCTCCTGCGCCTTCACCAGGCCGAGGATCTCCGTGCGGAAGTCCTCGGGGCGGTCACTCCAGCGCAGTCCCCCGCGCGCGACCGAGCCGAACCGCAGGTGGACCCCCTCCACGCGGGGCGCGAAGACCCAGATCTCATGCCGCGGCTTGGGCAGCGGCATGTCCGGGACCTGCTGCGGATCGAGTTTGAAGGCGATGGCCGCCCGGAGGTTGCCGTCGGCGTCGGTCCGGTAGAAGTTGGTGCGCGTGGTCGATCGGATCAGGGCCAGGAAGGCCCGCAGGATGCGGTCCTGATCGAGGCTGGCGACATCGTCGAGCGCCTCCTCGATCTGGTGCACGAGCCCGCGTTCCAGCGTCGCACGATCGCCGGTCAGGGCTGGCGAGAAGCGGGTCTCGAACAGCTGGACGAGGAGCCGGGCGATGCGGTCGTTCGCCAGGAAGACGCCCTCGACGAAGGACTGGCTGAACGTCGATCCGATCTGCCGCAGGTACCGCGCGTAGGCGCGGATGATGAGCACCTCCCGCCAGCGAAGGCCGGCCGTGACGATCAGAGCGTTGAACCCGTCCACGCTCGCGTGGTCGTCCCACGCGGCGGCGAAGGCCTCATCGATGCGCTCGGGAAGTGAGGGGCGCCCCACGATGTCGTGATCGGGAAGCAGCATCCCGAAGTCGAGGATCCAGGCGGGCTCCTTGCGGGCTCGCCAGATCTCGAAGGGGTACTCGTCGACGACTTCGACACCCATCGACTGCAGGATGGGGAGCACTCGGGACAGCGACATGGCCGGACCCACACGCGTGATCTTCAGGCGCAGTTCACGACGCGAGGCATCCGTCGGCTGATGGACCTCGAGGGAGAGCTCGCCCGGGGTGAGGTCCTCCATCACGAGGGTGTCGTGCACGCCCCGCTCCGGCCCGAACTCCTCCTTGTAAGCCTCGGGAAAGGCACGGCCGTATGTCCGGAGCAGCGGTGCCGCTGCCGCCTCCCCGAGTCGGCTGACCAACTCGGCGCTGTAGTCGTCATCCCAGCTGCGTGTCGCCGCAGCGACCCGCGCCTCGAGGTCACGATGGTCGACCTCGGGAACGCCCTGCCCGATGGGCACGTGGATGACGTAGTGCAGGCGAGCCAGCACCGACTCGGAGATCCGTGCCGTGTAGTCGGCACTGGTTCCGCCGAACGCCTCCTTCAGCAGTTGCTCGATGCGCAGGCGCACCGCGGTGGTGTAGCGGTCGCGGGGCAGGTAGACCAGGCACGACATGTAGCGGGCGTAGTCGTCCGGGCGCAGGTAGAGCTTGGTGCGGCGACGCTCCTGCAGATGAAGCACCGACTCGGCGACGGACCGGAGCAGGTCGTCTCTGGTCTGGAACAGCTCATCCCTGGGATACGTCTCCAGGAAGGCCAGCAGGTCCTTGGAGTCATGGGATCCGGGCACGAAGTCCAGCGCCGCTTCGAGTACCCGCGCCTTGGCACGGAGGATCGGGATGTCCAGGACGCTCTGGGTGTAGGCACTCGAGGAGTACAGGCCCAGAAAGCGCCGCTCCCCGGTGACCGTGCCGTCGGCGTCATAGCGCTTCACGCCGATGTAGTCGAGGTAGACGGATCGGTGCACGGTCGATCGGGAGTTGGCCTTGCTCAGGACGAGCAGTTCGGGCGCGCGGGCCAGCGCCCGCACGGCCGGCGGCAGCACGGCGAAGCTCTTGGACATCATGGTCGGGGAGTCCGGATCGACGTCCATGCTGAGGATGCCGAGACCGCTGCCGTCGACCGGGATCAGGACGTCCTCACCTTCGACGGACTTCAGGTCGTACTCGCGGTAGCCGAGGAACGTGAAGTTGTCGTCCGCCAGCCACCGCAGGTACTCCAGGCTCTCCGCCACACGGTCAGCGCTCCACCCGGGCGGCGGCGCCGCGCTGACCTCGGCCGCGAGATCCAGGGCGCGAGAACGCATCGGACGCCAGTCGCGCACAGCGTTGCCGACATCGTGCAGAACGTTCGCGATGCGGCGCTCGAGGGCGGCCGAGGAGCCGGACTCGAAGTCCCGTTCCATGGCGATCCACATCCACGACTCGGCCCGGGCTCCCGGCGGTCGCGGATCATCGACGTCGAGATCCATGATCTCCGTGAGCTGACCCGATTCATCGCGCCGCACTACGAGGGTCGGATGCAGGATCAGGTGGATCACCCGCCCTGCGTCACTGATGGCGTTCGAGACGGAGTCGACGAGGAAGGGCATGTCGTCCGTGGCGACCTGCAGAACACAGGTGCCGTCCGGGGCGCTCGGGCCGTCATCGACCACTCGGACGAGGCACTCTCCCGGGGCCCGGACCCGGGCCAGCTCGAGCAGATCCTCCGCATGGTCGACGAGCTCGTCGGCCGTGTGCGCGCGGATGTCCTCCTCGGACAGGTACCGGGTGAAGCGCTGGGCCAGCCTGCGCACATCCGCGACCTCGAGGCCGTCGATCTGCTCGCGCAGGTGCAGCATCTGGGACGTCGTCACGCGGGCACCCGCTCAGCGCAGAGCAGCCCGTCAGGGCCGGCGCGGCACCCCGTTGTGCCGCACCCGCCCACGGTAGCGACCGACCCGCGCCGATGGGGGTCTTCCGGGCTCCATGGGGGCCCGACCTCCGGAACCGGCTGTCCGAAGTGGAGTGATGGTGACGAAGGGATCAGGCAGGATGGACCCGTCATCGAAGCCGGCCGGGCGTGCGCTCGGGCAGACGAGCGAGTGGAGAAGCACATGGCGACCCGCCTGGAGTTCGAGCAGACCTTCCCCGGCCCGGCGGACCGGGTACTGGCCCTGCTGCAGGATCCGGGCTTCGTCGTCGCGAAGGCCGAGGCCACGAAGGCCTTCGACATCGCGGTGGAGGTCGACGAGGGCCCCGAGGGTGCCGCGTCCGTCACCAGCACACGGTCGATGCCGGCCGAGGTGCCCTCGTATGCCACAGCCTTCGTCGGTGAGCACCTGACCATCACCGAGACCCAGGTCTGGTCCGCCCCGGCGGCCGACGGCACCGCCACGGCCACCGTCACCGTCGACTTCCATGCCCCGCTCACCTACACGGGCACCATCACCCTGCGCCCCTCGGGCGATGCCACCGTGCTGGTCAACCGTGGTGAGTTCAAGGCCAGCGTCCCGTTTGTCGGCGGCAAGGTCGAACGCGTCGCCGCGGAGATGACGGAGAAGTACCTCGCGAAGGAGTCCGAGGTCGGGGCGGCCTGGTTGGCCGGCTGACTAGCCGGCCACCGCGACGACGTCCGACTCGCGCCAGGCATCGACGCTGGTGCGCAGTGAGGTCTCGAGCACGAAACGGATGCGCGTGCCGTCCATGAGGTTGGCCCCGATGGCCACGAGGTCCTCCGGACCAGGACCGATCATCCGCACCCGCACGCCGGTCTCACGGACGACGTCCGCCTCACGTACCGCCACCTTGGTGACCTCCTCGCGCCAGCGCCGCTCCAGTCGATGGCCGACGCCGGAGGGCTCATCCATCGCGAAGCTCACCATCGGAGCGATCACGTAGACCTCGTCCAGCCCTGCGTGCGCGACGACATCGATGGAGGTGGCCGAGACCGCGCCGCCATCGACGTAGGTGTGGTCGCCGATATGGACAGGGGCGAACCATCCGGGGATGGAGCAGGACGCCATGACGGCCTCGGACAACGGCACGACCGGGGATCCGGCACGCCCGAACACCACGCGCTTGCCGTCGTCGTAGTCCATCGCCACCACCCAGACCCCAGGATGGGGCGACCATTCGCCCATCGGGGTGACGGCGTCGATCAGATGCCCGACCCGCTCCAGGGTGCGCCCGCCCTCGGGCATGAATCCGGAGAGGACCGTGGTGGCCGGCAGCTGACCGATGCGGCGCAGGGTGGATCCGATCAGTCTGGGAGATCCCGGAAGCAGGAAGCGCGGCATGGCCGGCCGGTGACCCCCCGTCGCGCGGACCGGATCGAAGTCGTAGCCCGCCAACGGTCCGTCGGTCACGACCTCCTCCGCGTAGTGCTGCTGGAGCTGCGGCACCGTGACGCCGGCGCCGAGCAGCGCGGCCAGCACTGACCCGGCGGAGGTACCGACGATGACGTCGGCCTCGCCGGCCCTGAATCCGTACTGCTGCTCCATGGCGGCGAGCGCCCCGACCGCCCACGTTCCGCCCAGCACACCACCGCCGCCGAGGACGAGGCCTCGACGCGGGCGGCGTTCCAGGGCAGCCGGTCGTTCGGTCATGCCGAGCCCTCGGCCTGCCCTGCGGCCGGGTCCTCCGTCGTGACCACCCGCAGGGGTCGGTGAGCCGACCGGGACCGTTCGACGAGTTCGTCGGCAGCCTCCCGCAGGCAGTCGCTCAGCAGGGCGATGTCGGGCAGGGCGTCACGGTCTCCGTAGAGGCCGATGTACACGCCCCCGTCGTACGAGATCACGCCGATGCTCAAGGCCTGATTCTGCGTCAGCGGCACCACCGGATAGGCCGCGAGCATGCGGGATCCGGCGGCATAGAGCGGACGCTGCGGCCCGGGCACGTTGGTGATGACCAGGTTGTACAGCCGGCTGGACACCGTCGACCCGACCCGCGAACCGAGGGCATGAAGTGTGGGTGGGCCGAATCCGGCGATGTCGACGATGGCGTCTGCACCGACGAAGTGCGAGCTCTCATCGAGGAAGGCGAGCTGGTAGCTGATCTGCTGCAGACGGATGGCGGGGTCGCCCTCACCGACCGGCAGTTCGACCAGCGTCGCCGAGACCCGGTTTCCGCCGGCATGGCCGGAGTCGGCGGCCGGCACCGCGATGCTCATCGGGAGCATGGCGCGCAGTGCGTCGCCCTGCCGCACCGGGTGCCCGCGGGCCTGGAGCCACGAGCGCAGGCCACCGGTGATGACCCCGACGATCACGTCGTTGATCGTCCCGCCGAAGGATCGACGCACCTGCTTGAGGTCCGCGAGCGAGAGGTCGACCGTGGCGAAGCGCCGCTGCTCGCCGATCGTGACGTTCAGCGGGCTGGTCACCGGGGTCCGCGCGATCGCCAGTGCTGCCGACACCACCCCGGCGGCCTTCTCCCCCAGCCGAGTGACGGTGTGGGAGAGGTCCTTGGCCGTGTCGCGCACCGCATCGAATGCCGCTGCCGGTCGCGTGCTGATCTCGGTGAACGCCTGTGACAGCAGCTCGACATCCGTGGGTTCGCGTCGCGGCCGCCAGCTGTCGGCCGGAACGCTCGATACCTCGTCCGTCGGGTCGAGCATCACCTGCGCGATGTCGACCGCTGAGAGCCCGTCGACGAGCGCCTCATGGCTCTTGGTGATGATCGCGAAGTTGCCGTCCGCCAGCCCCTCCACGAGGTACATCTCCCACAGGGGGCGGCTTCGGTCGAGGGGGCGGCTCATGATGCGGGCCACCAGCTCGTCGAGCTGCTGGACGGATCCGGGCTTCGGCAGCGCCGACCGGCGCACGTGGTACGTGACGTCGAAGTCCTCGTCATCGACCCAGACCGGCCGAGCGACGCCGAACGGGACGTCACGCACCCGCTGCCGGTACCGCGGCACGTAGGGAAGTCGCTGGCTGATCAGGCGCACCAGCTGCTCATGGTCGAAGCCAGCGGACGGGGGTCGGAAGATCGCGACGCCACCGGCATGCATGGGAGTGCTGGGCGTCTCCATGAACAGGAAGGACGCATCGAAGGCCGACATGCGACTGGGCACACGCACCTCCTGCAGTCCGACGACGGACGGGACGATCCCGCTCCGAAGCTACTCGCCGGTATCTATTCTGACACGGCGGTCGCGGCAACCTGCTCCATTGCCCGACGAATCCGGGACCGACGTGCCCCCTCGTCCAGACTTCGGCCACGGGCCCAGCACGCGGCGACGGCGCGCTCGTCGGCAGGGACATCGACCACGGGCGCCTGCGGCAGCAGGTGCCCGACCGCCTCCCGCCACTGCGCTGCGGAGCCCCGGGCCCGGTTGCGGATGAGGCTCACCGATGCGGTCGGTGCGACCTCACGCAGTCGCGCGATCGTCCCGGCCAGCCGGGCGGCACCCACCACCGAGGTGTCGCCCACGGCCACGATGTGATCGGCCCCTGCGACCGCGGACAACGCCGCCGCGTTGCGCTCCCGGGCCCAGGCACCGGTCTCACCGTCGGACTCCAGGCAGAAGCCGACGTCGACCACCGTTGCGTCGAAGACGCCCCGAGCGGCCGGCCAGATGCGGTCGAGGGCCGTGCGACGCAGTTCACGCCACCGCTCTGGAGCCGGGAGTCCGCCGAGCACCCGCCACTGCCCCGTCCCCCGCACCGGGACTGTCATCGTCAGCGATGCGAGCGTCTGGGGTGAGAGGGAACCGGCATCGGCATGCCGACAGGCGACGATCAGTCCGCTGGCATCCTCGAGCAGCCCGAGAGCCAGCGTGACCGACGGTCCGTAGGTGTCGGCATCGACCAGGCACACCCGGTGCCCCTCCCCGGCCAGCTGCTCGGCCATGCCGAGTGCGATCGTCGTCCGCCCCGGGGATCCGAGCGGACCCCATACGGCGATCACGCGACCGCGTGGAGGATCGGGCACCTCCTCCGGCCCGCCGCCTGACCCGCCGTCTGACCCGCCAGCGTCCGAGGTGGGAGCGGGAGGGGCCGCGGGCGGTGCGACAGGATCCGGCGCAGGCCCGGCTGCTGGTGTCGAGCGCGCAGCAGCGCAGACGTCCGCGACCTGCTGCATCGTCGTCTGCGCGGCCGGAGCGGTGACGATCACGGGATCCACGCCTGAGCGCTCGAGTCGCTGCACACCGAGCGCGTCCGCGGCGATCCCGATGACGGGTCGGCCACCGAGGCGGGCCACGACGTCCGGTGTGAGGCGTGGCAGCCCGGCCGAGACCACGGCGGGGCAGCCGTCCGCGATCGCGGCCGCAGCGAGCAGATCGACTGCATCCACGCACCGGCGGACGATCCTCAAGCCGACCGACTCGGCGGCTCGCACAAGGTCCGGCTCGTCGGGCAGCCCGGAGAGGGCCAGCAGCACCTCGGTCATGACACGACCTCTGTGGCCGGAACCGTCACCAGGTCGATCACCGAGGCGCGCCCGGCAGCGACCGCCCGGGCCACGTCGGCCTCGGGCACCGCCAACTCCACCCCCCAACCGCCGCCGAAGCCCACGCCCTCGGTCGAGACCGCGGTGACCGGCACTCGGCTCAGGACCAACTGCGGGGCGGTGCCCTCCGGGCCGTCGCCTGCAGTGGCCAGGCCGCCCCGGGACACCGGGGTGGCCCACACATCGACCAGATCACCGGCCGTCAGATCGGCCGGAGCATGAAGGGGGTCGACGGGGATCGTGACGCCCCGCACCCGCGCGGGGGTGGTTGACCCCAGGGCAGCCCGCGGGAGCAGGTCACCGGCCGCCACCGGCCACTGCAGGACCCCAGCGGCCACGCCGTCCGCCGGCACGTAGCCGTCCGCGATGGATCGCGGAACCGGCACGGCCGACACCGCTGCCGGAGGTGAGCCGGCGGCCAGATCCCGATCCGCTCGCAGGACCAGCACGGTGTCACCTCCACGCCCCAGCAGCAGCGCCCCGAGGACGGTGGCGACACCGATCAGGCCCACGGCCCCCCACAGCCGGGCGTCCGACCACCGCGCGGCGCTCTGCCGGACCCCACCCCGATCCGCGGGCAGAGCCGTCCGGACCTCCTCATCACCTCGACGCGGCCATCGCATCATCGTCATCCTCCGTCTCGCCACTTCCCGGGACACCCGCGCAGGGCTGCACGACCACCGCACGGCTCGTCGCCTCCGAGGATCACCCAGATCCGCAGCCGATGCGAACGGCTATCCACAGGCCCGAGCAGCGTCCCCACCGCCGGTTTGGCACCATTCGGGGGTGACCTCACGGTTTCTGACGCTCGCGGACGTGGCGGAGACGCTCAACATCTCCGCCTCCCAGACGTACGCGCTCGTGCGCAGCGGTGACCTCCCGGCCATCAAGATCGGTGGACGGGGCCAGTGGCGCGTCGAGGCGAGTGCTCTCGAGGACTTCATCGCCCGCAAGTACGAGCAGACCCGCGAGTTCGTCCAGGCGCATCCCTTCGGCGCCGACGACGACACCGCCGAGGACTGACCGGATCAGGCCTCCGTCACGCCCCACGCCTCGACAGCCCGGACGGGCACGCGCACCTGGGCATCCTCCCCAGCGAGGGTCAGGATGACGTGATCGCTGGCCACGGCGTCCAGCACTCCGCGCCGGTGGGTCGCATCCCGCATCCGGACCCAGATCACCTCAGCCTCGTGGTCGCGCAGCCATGAGGTGAGACGTCGCTGCTCCCCCTCGACCTCCGGACGCAGGCGCGGAACACCCCCGCGCAGCATCAGCACTTCCGCCACGGGAATCAGCCAGTGGGGGCCATCGATCCCGTGGACGTACAGGCAGTCGGCGACCGGCGACTCTCCGAGCAGCAGGCCACGCACGACCGCGCCACCGACCAAGGTGACCTGCACGGACCCGGTGTGGTCGATGAGGCGACTGCGAGCGACCTCCGCGCGGTAGACCTCGAATGCCTCGGCCATCGCATCGTCGGCCAGCTCCGCCTCGACGATGGCCGCGGCCTCCTGCCACATGCCCTCGGCCCCACGCCAGCGGCGGTCAGCCGTGCGACCGGCGTCGCCTGTCCGTGCGTTCTCCATGCCCACGGGGTTCCCGCGGGGCTCCCGCCTCAAACCCTCGATCCGGTTGTCCACAGGCCCGGATGTCTTTCCACCACCGGTGAAACATCAGGTTTGGGTCATGAATTGTTCGGGAATCACCCCGGCATCCGTTCAGCAGCATCGAGCGGAGGGGACTTGTCCACCGGCACTGACAAGGCCCTTGACGCCGAGGTAATCGGTGTCATACAAAAGCAAACACACGCAAACTAACGTTGTGGACATCTGACAGAGCGCGGCCCCCGACGCGACACGTCCACCCAACCGCGAGGAAGTGCCGTGATGACGACATCGACGAACCCGTCCGTGACCGCACCGGGGGCCGGCCAGACCCAGCAGTCGGGCAGCACCGAGGAGCAGGGGGCCCGCCAGACCGGAACCCACCAGCGGCCGGCGCCCGCCGACCAGCCCCGACTCCGCCTGATCAAGGGCGGAGGCACGCAGCAGCTGACGCTGCCCTATGAGTACGACGTGGCCCCGGGAGTACCCGCCGTGCCGCCCGTCTCCGGCCACCTGCGCCTGGTGCCCGATGCATCACCGGCCGACTCGGCGGCCAGCATCTCGCCGACGATGGAGCACCCCGGACGCTGGACCGAGCGGATGGCGCGTGCGATCGCCGAGGTCGCTGCGGGCGAGCGGCCACCCGGCCAGCTGCAGGGCCGCGTCAGCCGCGACGTGCAGACCTACCTGACACTGCACGGGCAGTCGGCGGCGCGGCACCCCGCCTCACGCGCGGCCCGCGGCGCCACGCGCCTTCGCTCCGTCACCGGAGTGCGGGTCTGCCCGGTGGCACCCGGGGTCGTCGAGACCTCGGCGGTGCTGGTCGGCAGCCAGCGCTCGCGCGCCATGGCCCTGCGGCTGGAGGCACGTGGCGACCAGTGGGTCGCCACGGCCGTGCAGCTCGGCTAGCGGCGCTTCTTGCGGTTGGCCCGCTCCGCGCGCCGGCGCTCTGCCCGGCTGGCGTTGGGATCGACCTCGACGATGCCGTCATCCTCGACGTCCATCTCGCCGTGCACCACGTCACCGCTCTCCCCCGGAGCGCTGTACTCCAGGTGCTGCGGGCGTGACGGGCCGAGCCCCGGCGCGACCAGCTCCGGCTCCGCCTGCGGGGCCGGAGCCTGGGCGGTCGGAGCCTGCTGGGTGTCGGCAGCCGCGGCCGCCAGGGCGGCGCCGGCACCGGATGCGGTGGCGTCCACCAGCACGCCCGCGGCCTCCTCCGCCTCCTCGGACGCCGGGGCCTTGACCTCGACCTCGACGTTGAACAGGTAGCCGACCGTCTCCTCCTTGATGGCATCCATCATGGCGTTGAACAGATCGAAGCCCTCGCGCTGGTACTCGATGAGCGGGTCCTTCTGCGCCATCGCCCGCAGGCCGATGCCGTCGCGCAGGTAGTCCATCTCGTAGAGGTGCTCGCGCCACTTGCGGTCGAGGACGGACAGGATGACCCGACGCTCCAGCTCCCGGGTCACCTCCTCACCGAGGGCGTCCTCGCGGTCGTCGTACGCCACCTGGGCGTCATCGATGAGCTCGCTGACGAGGAAGTCCGACGTGAGCGCGGCCCGGGAGCCGCCGGCCTCTGCCTCGAGCTCCTCGACGGAGACCCCGACGGGGTACAGCTGACGCAGCGCCGTCCAGAGCTGGTCGAGGTCCCACGACTCCGGGTACCCCTCGCCGGTCGCGCCGCGCACATACTGCGTGACGGTCTCGGTGATGAAGTCACGCACCTGCTCCTCGATGTCCTCACCCTGGAGGACGCGACGCCGCTCGTCGTAGATCACCAGACGCTGGCGGTTCAGGACGTCGTCGTACTTCAGGACGTCCTTGCGGATCTCGAAGTTCTGCGCCTCGACCTGAGCCTGGGCCGACTTGATGGCGTTGGTGACCATCTTCGCCTCGATGGGCACATCGTCGGGGACGTTGAACCGACGCAGGAAGGAGTCGACCATCTCGGACTTGAACAGCCGCATGAGGTCGTCCTGCAGGGACAGGTAGAACTGCGACTCACCCGGATCGCCCTGGCGGCCGGATCGGCCGCGCAGCTGGTTGTCGATGCGGCGGGACTCATGCCGCTCGGTCGACAGCACGTACAGCCCACCGAGGCCGATGACCTCCTCATGCTCTGCAGCGACTGAGGCCTTGGCCTTCTCCAGTGCCTCGGGCCACGCCGCCTCATAGGCCTCCGGGTCCTCGACCGGCGAGAGCCCCTGCTGCGACAGCGCGGCAGCGGCCATGAACTCCGGGTTGCCACCGAGGATGATGTCGGTGCCGCGGCCGGCCATGTTGGTGGCGACGGTCACCGCGCCCTTGCGCCCGGCCTGCGCCACGATGGCGGCCTCGCGCTCGTGCTGCTTGGCGTTGAGCACCTCGTGGGGCACGCCGTTCTGCTTCAGCAGCCGGGACAGGTGCTCGGACTTCTCGACGCTCGTCGTGCCCACGAGGATGGGCTGGCCGAGAGCGTGCCGCTCGACGATGTCCTCGGCGACCGCGTTGTACTTGGCGTCCTCGGTGCGGAAGACCAGATCCGGCTGGTCGAGCCGCTGCATCGGCCGGTTGGTGGGGATCGGGACGACTCCGAGGTCGTAGATCTGGTTGAACTCCGCGGCCTCGGTCATCGCCGTGCCGGTCATGCCGCCGAGCTTGTCGTAGAGACGGAAGAAGTTCTGGAGGGTGACCGTGGCGAGAGTCTGGTTCTCCGCCTTGATCTCCACTCCCTCCTTCGCCTCGATGGCCTGATGCAGGCCCTCGTTGTAGCGGCGGCCGGCGAGGATTCGACCCGTGTGCTCGTCGACGATGATGACCTCGCCGTCGATCACCACGTAGTCGCGGTCCTTCTTGAACAGCTCCTTCGCACGGATCGCGTTGTTGAGGAAGCCGACCAACGGGGTGTTGACCGTGTCGTAGAGGTTCTCGATGCCGATCTGGTCCTCGACCCGGTCGATCGCCTGCTCGAGGACACCGATGGTCTTCTTCTTCTCGTCGACCTCGTAGTCCTCGTCCCGCTTCAACAGGGCCGCGATGCGGGCGAACTCGGAGTACCAGGTGGTCGGCTGATCAGCCGGACCGCTGATGATGAGCGGCGTGCGCGCCTCGTCGATGAGGATGGAGTCGACCTCGTCGACGATCGCGAAATTGTGGCCGCGCTGGACCATCTCCTCGCGGGACCACGCCATGTTGTCGCGGAGGTAGTCGAAGCCGAACTCGTTGTTGGTGCCGTAGGTGATGTCCGCCGCGTACGCCTTGCGCCGCTGGGCGGGGGTCATCCCGGAGAGGATGACGCCGACATCGAGGCCGAGGAATCGGTGGATGCGCCCCATCCACTCGGCATCGCGTTCGGCCAGGTAGTCGTTGACCGTCACGACATGGACGCCGTTGCCGGACAACGCATTGAGGTAGGCAGGCAGGGTCGCGACGAGGGTCTTGCCCTCACCGGTCTTCATCTCGGCGATGTTGCCCAGATGCAGCGCGGCGCCACCCATGAGCTGGACGTCGTAGTGCCGCTGACCCAGCGTGCGCTTGGCCGCCTCGCGCACCGTGGCGAAGGCCTCCGGCAGGAGGTCGTCGAGGGACTCCCCCGCGGCGACGCGCTCGCGGTACTCGTCGGTCAGGGCCCGGAGCTCGTCGTCGGTCAGCGTGACGAAGTCCTCCTCGATCGCGTTGACGGCCTTGACGATGCCCTCGAGCTTGCGCAGGGTCTTGCCCTCACCCGCGCGAAGGATCTTGTCCAGCACTCCCACAGCGATGCGACCTTCCCTCATCGGTTGCCCGTCATGCACGCTCACAGGGCATGCATGGCCGAGGCGCCCAGTGGGCGCCCCGCGGGTGCGGCACGTGTGACCGCACCCCCATCGTAGATGGCTGCTCCCCGCGTGCCACGCCTGCAGTGCGAGACTGGCCCGCATGACCTCGGCGGATCGACCTGCCCGCCCCGTCCTGAGCGACGGCATCGTCACCCTGCGCCCCCTCATCCGGGACGACATCGACGGCATCGCGGGCGCCTGCCAGGACCCCCAGATCACGAGGTGGACAGCCGTCCCCTCCCCCTATGGTCGGGCCGACGCGGAGGAGTTCGTCGCGCGGCAGGAGCCGGACGAGGCCTGGTGGGCCGCACCCACCTGGGCGATCACGATCGTCCCTGAGGACCGGTGGTGCGGCAGCCTCACCCTGCGCCTCGACGGCGCGGACGGCGCCGACGTCGGCTACCTGCTGGCTCCGGGAGCCCGCGGCTCGGGCCACGCTGAGCGTGCCCTTCGGCTGGCCTGTGCCTGGGGCTTCTCGAGCCTGCGACTGCAGGTGATCACGTGGCACGCCTACGTGGGCAACGAGGCCTCTCTCCGCTCGGCCCGCCGCGTGGGATTCCAGATCCCGCCGCATGTCTTCGAGGCGTACGGGGTCCAGCGCGGGCGGCGACGCGACAGCTGGGTCGGAACCCTGACCCCCGAGGATCTGTCGGCCGCCACCCGGGTCGGTGAGGCCCGGCGCGACTATCTGGGCCCGGACCTCACCCGCCGAGAGCGGGATGTCCTGCACCACCTCGCGCTCGGCCAGGCCAACCGCACCATCGCGAGCGAACTGGGCATCAGCGAGAACACCGTGAAGAACCACGTGCGGAGCATCCTGGAGAAGCTGCAGGCCTCGTCCCGGTCGGAGGCCGTGGTGTCGGCGCTGCGACTCGGCCTGGTGTCACTGCCCTCCTGACGGTCCCCCCTCGGACCGCTGTCCACAGCCGGCCGCCCCCGCTGTCATCCGTCCCCACCCCGGTCACTCGGCCGCCGCGGTGGGCTGCAGTCGGTGACGATCTGGCCATGATCACCCTCCGTGAGCCCCGTGTCACCGGGCTCGTCACCGATGCTGTCGACCTTGCACTCGGGCGCGCCTGCGCCCTGTGCGAGATCTCGGGGCGGGCGCTGTGCCCGACCTGTCTGGAGGACATCCGCTGCGTGCCGGCGGATCTCCCGCTGTCGCCGACAGTGCCCGGACGCCATGCCCTGCCCTACCGGGGCGCCGCATCGACACTCCTCCTGGACTACAAGGAGCGCGGCAATCGAGCACTGGCACCGGGGCTCGGTCTGCTGCTCGCCGACGCGGTGGAGTCACTGCTGCTCGAGGA
>JAUHZW010000183.1 GCA_030425745.1 Actinomycetes bacterium | reverse complement strand
TGCACCTCACCCCGATGCTGCGTCAGTCGTTGAGCCGCTCCGCGCCGAATCTGCTCAACAAGTGACGCAGCATCATACAGGGCGTAGGTTCTCGCGCATGCTGTCCGATGAGCAGATCGCCGACTTCCACCGCGACGGCGTCATCGTCTTGCGGGGCCTGTTCTCCGCCGACGAGGTCGCGACCATCGAGCGCGGCATCGAGAAGGTGCTCGCCGACCCGGGCCCGATGTTCAAGGTCGCCAGCCAGCCGGACGATCCGGGCCGGTTCGTCGAGGACTTCTGTCGCTGGCAGGACATCGAGGAGATCGAGCAGATCGCCCGCACCTCGCGGGCGGCCGATGCCGCCAAGCAGCTCATGGGCGGCAGCAGCGTGCGTCTGTTCCACGATCACGTGCTGGTCAAGGAGCCGTTCACGCAGGCGGTCACACCGTGGCATCAGGACCAGCCGTACTACAACGTCGACGGGTACACGAACGTCTCGCTCTGGGCTCCCGTCGATCCGGTGAAGGTGGAGTCGACACTGGAGTTCCATGCCGGCTCGCATCGGATGGGCTGGCTCATGCCGCGCACCTTCATGGACAACCAGGCCAAGTGGTTTCCCGAGGGGTCACTCAGCGAGATCCCGGACATCGAGTCGGATCGCGACGCCTACAACGTCGTCGGCTGGGAGATGCAGCCCGGTGACGCCGTCTTCTTCCACATGCTGACGATCCACCACTCCTACGGCGTGCCCGGGCCGAACCGACGTCGCGCGTTCTCCCTGCGGTTCCTCGGCGATGACATGGTGCATGCCCCACGCACGTGGGTGACGTCGCCGAACTTCGACGGTCTGGATCTGCAGATCCCGGCAGGTGCGCCGATGGAGCACGAACTCTTCCCGGTGCTGCGAGACTGACGCGCGTGACGGACGATCCGCGGTGGCCGCGCGCCAGTGCCTGGCTGGCGCGTGAAGACGACGGACCGGTCGACCTTGCGTTGCTGGGAGTGCCTGCGCACCGCACGTCGATCAGCCCGACCGGTGCGGACGCGACGCCGGCTGCGATCCGCGAGGCCCTGGCCCGGTACTCCACCTATTCCTGGACGCATGACGTCGACGTCGCGGATCTGAACGCCGTCGACCTCGGCGATGTCACTGAACCCGATGGGCCGGAGGGCGAGGCCCGGGTCATGGCGGCAGCCTCGGCCGATGCCCGGCTGCTCGTCGCCCTCGGTGGCGACAACTCGATCACCTACTCCGTGATGGCCGGGGTATGCGGTGACCGGCTCGCGGACGCGGGACTGATCACCCTCGACGCGCACCACGACCTGCGTGACGGCGAGAGCAACGGCTCGCCGGTGCGGCGCCTGGTCGAGGCAGGCTTGGCTGGGAGTCGCGTCGTGCAGATCGGCATCAACGACTTCTCCAACTCCCGCGAGTACGTCGCGCGAGCGAGGGAGATGGGCATCACCGTGATCACCCGTGATGCGTTGCGCCGCAGGCCGATCGACGACGTGATGGTCGAGGCGCTGGGCATCGCCGGCTCCGGCGGCGGCCCGATCCACGTCGACCTCGATGTGGACGTGTGCGACCGCTCTGTCGTCCCGGCCTGTCCCGCGGCGGCGCCGGGTGGCATCTCCGCGGACGAACTGCGGCAGGTCGCGTTCCACGCGGGTCGGTCACCTCGGGTCTCGTCGATCGACATCACCGAGATCGACGCTGGGAAGGACGCCCCCGACCTGCGCACTGTTCGACTGGGGGCGCTGCTGATCCTCGAGGCCGCGGCCGGGCTCGCGTGTCGGTGAGGCCTACGCTCGTCGTGTGACGGAACTGCGCGACATCACCGACACCGGTGATCTGGAACAGCTCATCCGCGCGTTCTACGGCCGGTGCTTCGAGGACGATCTGCTCGGTCCGATCTTCGTCGACGTCGCGCACCTGGACCTGCAGGCCCACCTGCCGATCATGGTCGACTTCTGGTCGACCGTGCTCTTCCGGTCCGGGGCGTACCGGCGCAATGTGTTGGACGTCCATGTGACGCTCGATGAGAAGGCCCACCTGGCGTCGGAGCACCTCGATCGCTGGCTGGAGCTCTGGAGCGCGACGGTCGGACAGCTCTTCGCGGGACCCAAGGCGGACATGGCGGTGACCCAGGCGAAGCGGTTCGCGTGGTCCCTGAACCGCCGGCTGGCGGGGGAGTCGGGCAGTGAGCTCACGACGGTGCGTCGTTCGGACCTCGCCCTCCCCCTGAAGTGATCGATGACCGCCATCGCGAGCTCTCCGGGGAGCCGGGGGCGGGCGACGAACAGCCGTGATCATCCCCGAGGTGAGCGTCCTCCTCCACGCCTCCAATCGGCAGTCTCCCTTCCACGAGCCCGCTCGGGAGTGGTGGGGTGCCGCGCTCAACGGGTTGAGCCGGTGAGCATGGCATCGGTCGTCACCACGGGCTTCCTGCGCCTGACCACCTCGGTGGGCGCGCTCGCACCGGGAACCCCCACAACAACCCAGCAGGCATCGGGCAGCTAGTGTGACACACCTCACATTGAGTCGAGGTTACTCAAGGGAATGAACGGGGCATCACCATCGTTGTGATCTTTAGTTGAGTCCATCCGACTCAAAGGACTTGAGTCTGCTGTTGCAACCAAGTTCGGCGAGGAGGACACTCGACGACAAGACGTCCCGGGTGACCGGGAACCGGCACCCGGAGATCCGGGCAACAACAACGAAGGAGCACCACCACCATGGCACGAGCAGTGGGCATCGACCTGGGCACGACCAACTCGGTCGTCACGGTCCTCGAGGGCGGCGAGCCCGTCGTCATCGCCAACGCGGAGGGCGCCCGGACCACCCCGTCCGTCGTCGCCTTCGCGAAGAACGGAGAGGTCCTGGTCGGCGAGGTCGCCAAGCGCCAGGCCGTCACCAACGTCGACCGCACCGTGCGGTCCGTCAAGCGCCACATGGGCACGAACTGGACCATCGACATCGATGGCAAGGACTACACCGCGCAGGAGATCAGCGCTCGCACGCTGATGAAGCTGAAGAGGGACGCCGAGGCGTACCTGGGTGAGGACGTCACCGACGCCGTCATCACGGTCCCCGCGTACTTCTCCGACTCCGAGCGTCAGGCCACCAAGGAGGCCGGCGAGATCGCGGGCCTGAACGTCCTGCGCATCATCAACGAGCCGACCGCGGCCGCACTGGCCTACGGCCTGGACAAGGGCGAGACCGAGCAGACGATCCTCGTTTTCGACCTCGGTGGCGGCACGTTCGACGTGTCCCTCCTCGAGATCGGCGACGGTGTCGTCGAGGTCAAGGCCACCAGCGGTGACAACCACCTCGGCGGCGACGACTGGGACAACAAGGTCGTCGACTGGATGGTGTCGCAGTTCAAGAACGCGCACGGTGTCGACCTGTCCAAGGACAAGATGGCCATGCAGCGGCTGCGTGAAGCGGCGGAGAAGGCCAAGATCGAGCTGTCCAGCTCGATGCAGACCTCCATCAACCTGCCCTACATCACCGCGAGCGCTGAGGGCCCCCTCCACCTGGACGAGACCCTGTCGCGCGCGCAGTTCGAGTCGATGACGGCCGACCTGCTCGAGCGCACCAAGGCCCCCTTCCAGGCGGTCATGAAGGACGCCGGCATCTCGATCGACCAGATCGACCAGGTCGTCCTCGTCGGCGGCTCGACCCGCATGCCCGCGGTCACCGAGCTCGTCAAGGAGGAGACCGGCCGTGAGCCGAACAAGAGCGTGAACCCGGACGAGGTCGTCGCCATCGGCGCCGCCCTGCAGGCCGGTGTGCTCAAGGGTGAGGTGAAGGACGTCCTCCTGCTCGACGTGACCCCGCTGTCGCTGGGCATCGAGACCAAGGGCGGCGTCATGACCAAGCTCATCGAGCGCAACACGACCATCCCGACGAAGCGCTCGGAGATCTTCACCACGGCCGACGACAACCAGCCGTCCGTGCTCATCCAGGTCTACCAAGGCGAGCGTGAGATGGCGGCCTACAACAAGCGACTCGGAACGTTCGAGTTGACCGGCCTGCCGCCGGCCCCGCGCGGCGTCCCGCAGATCGAGGTCGCCTTCGACATCGACGCCAACGGCATCGTGCACGTGACCGCCAAGGATCAGGCCACGGGCAAGGAGCAGTCGATGACCATCTCCGGCGGCAGCGCGCTGTCGAAGGAGGAGGTCGACCGCATGATGCGCGAGGCCGAGCAGCACGCCGAGGAGGACAAGGCCCGTCGCGAGGAGATCGAGGTCAAGAACAGTGCGGAGGCGCTGGTCTACCAGACCGAGAAGTTCCTCGCCGACAACGCCGACAAGGTCCCCGCGGATGCGAAGGCCAATGTCGACGGTCCGCTGGATGAGCTGAAGAAGGCCATCGAGGCCAACGACATCCCCGGCATGCGTGCGGCGACTGACAAGGTCGCGCAGGCCAGCCAGGCCCTCGGTGCCGCGATGTACACCA
>JAUHZW010000182.1 GCA_030425745.1 Actinomycetes bacterium | reverse complement strand
CCGGCCGGTGCCGCCACCGCCCTCGCCCGCATGTCCAAGTCCGAGATCAGCCTGTTCATCTAGTCACCGCCCGACGATCACCGGGCATCCAGCCCACTCCATCCGTCAGACCCGACCCACCACATTCAGGGAGAGCCACCATGGAAGACGTAGCGACCACCGTCGACGCGACCGGTCAGAAGTGCCCCATGCCCGTCCTCATGACCGCGAAGGCTGCCAAGACGCTCGAGGCCGGCCAGGTCATGCTCATCATGGCGACCGACGCCGGTGCCCGGTCCGACATCCCGGCGTGGGTGTCACAGACGGGCAACGAGCTCGTCGAGTCGGCTGAAGAGGGCGACGTCCTGAAGTTCTACGTCCGGAAGAAGTGATCAACGGTGCGGTATGGCTTCGCCATTGACCAGCGCACGTGCATCGGCTGCCACGCCTGCACCGTCGCCTGCAAGACAGAGCACGACGTCCCCCTCGGCAAGTTCCGCACGTGGGTCAAGTACGTGGAGAAGGGCGAATACCCCGACACCACGCGCGAGATGGGTGTCATGCGGTGCAACCACTGCACCGATGCACCCTGCGTGACGGGCTGTCCCACTCAGGCCCTGTTCATCCGCGACGACGGCATCGTCGACTTCGACAACGAGCGCTGCATCGGCTGCAAGATGTGCATGCAGGCCTGCCCGTACGACGCCATCTACATCGATGACAACACCAACACCGCGGCCAAGTGCAACTTCTGCGCGCACCGCATCGACAACGGCCTCGAGCCGGCCTGCGTGCAGGTCTGCCCGACCCAGTCGATCTGGATGGGTGACATCGACGACCCGACCAGCGGCATCAGCAAGTTCCTGAGCATCGAGCCGGTCAACGTCCGCACCCCGGAGCAGGGCACGCGCCCGAACACGTACTACGTGGGAGCCGACCAGACGGTGCTCGATCCGCTGGCTGCCCCCGTGCAGGACACCTACCTGTGGGCCAACCCGGATCCGCTGCGTCTGGAGACGGCGGCGGATCTCCCCGGCGACCCGGTCTCCGGGGCTCGTCTGACCTACAACACCCCGCACCTGCGGCCGTGGGGCTGGAAGGTCTGGACGTACCTGTGGACGAAGTCCATCGCCGCGGGTGCGCTCATCGTCGGAGCGCTGCTCCTGCTGCTGACCACGGACCGCTCCGTGCTGATCACCACCATCGCCCCGCTCGTGACCGAGGTCTTCCTCGTCATCACCGCGGTGCTCCTGATCTGGGACCTCAAGCGGCCGGATCGCTTCCTGTTCCTGCTTGACCCCCGGAAGATCAACAAGCGATCGTGGCTGGCCATCGGTGGCATCTTCCTCAGCCTCGGTGCCGCCGTCGGTGGCCTGTGGTTCATCGCCGGAGCGGTGACCGAGTTCGGCTGGGGGGACTTTTCCGCTGCGCTCACTCCGCTGGCCTGGCTCGCCATTCCCGCGGGAGTCATGACGGCCGGCTACACGGCCTTCCTCTTCGGTCAGGCCGAAGGGCGAGATCTGTGGCAGTCGCCGGTGTTGTTCTGGCACCTCATCGCGCAGGCCGTGATGGTCGGCGCGGGAGCACTGCTGATCCTGGCGCCGGTCTTCGGGGCGTCGGATGCAGCGATCGTCTGGATGTCCTGGGCGCTCATCGCCGGTGTCGGGGCTCATCTGCTGATCACCCTCGTGGAGTTCGGCGGCAAGCACCCGACCCGCAATGCGGAGGTGGCGGCTCACGCCATCACCCACGGGCGCTACCGCAAGCAGTTCTGGGGCGCCGTTCTGGTCGCCATCGCCGGTGCCCTGTTCGCTCTGGGGACGGCTGCTGGCGGCTCGGTCATCTCGGCCGTCATCGCCGGCCTGCTCGTCCAGATCGCGCTCTTCCAGCACGAGAAGGTCTTCGTCAAGGCGGGTCAGGACCCGCCGCTGTCGTGACGACGGCACCCAGCCCACTGACCACTCACTGACAAGGGATCCAACGTCATGACACCTCCTGACTCCTCCGCCACGAAGCGCGGACCTGCGGCGGCCCCGGTCGGCGCCGACGACCCGGAGCACTACGGCCTGCGCATCCGCGAAACGGTCTCCAACTACCCACCGGTCGAGACCTGGGATGACGTCGTCATGTACGACGCCAAGGCGCACCCGCGCAAGGTCGAGAAGCACTACATGCTCGTGCCCACGACGTGCTTCAACTGCGAGTCGGCCTGCGGCCTGCTCGCGTACGTGGACCGGGAGACCAAGGAGGTCGTCAAGCTCGAGGGCAACCCGGCTCATCCCGGCTCCCGTGGGCGCAACTGCGCCAAGGGCCCGGCGACCCTCAACCAGATGTCCGACCCGGATCGCATCCTCTACCCGCTCAAGCGGGTCGGTAAGCGTGGCGAGGCCAAGTTCGAGCAGTGCTCATGGGACGAGGCGATGGACGACATCGCCGGCCGCATCCGCAAGGCGATCCAGGAGGATCGACGCAACGAGATCATGTACCACGTCGGTCGTCACGGCGAGGACGGCTTCATCGAGCGCGTGCTCCTGACGTGGGGCGTCGACGGCAACAACACGCACACCAACATCTGCTCCGGCGGTGCCCGCTTCGGCTACTCCACGTGGGGTGGCTTCGACCGTCCGTCGCCGGATCACGAGAACGCCAAGGTGATCCTGCTGCTGTCGGCACACCTGGAGTCGGGTCACTACTTCAACCCGCACGCCCAGCGCATCATCGACGCCCAGGTCCATGGCAATGCCAAGCTCGTCGTCGTCGACCCGCGTCTGTCGAACTCGGCGGCCAAGGCCGACGAGTGGGTGTCTCCCTGGCCCGGCACCGAAGCGGCCATGCTGCTGGCGATCGCCGCGTACCTGCTGCGCACCGATGCCGTCGCGTGGGACTACATCCAGCAGTGGGTCAACTGGTCCACGTACATGGAGAACATGCACCCGGATCAGGACCCGAAGGACTTCGACGCCTTCAAGAAGGCCCTGACCGAGGACTACCAGCAGTACACGTTCGAGTTCGCGGCTCAGGAGTGCCGCGTACCGGCTGAGCAGATCGAGCACGTTGCCCAGATCGTCGCCGGCTGCGACCGCAAGCTCGCGGCTCACACCTGGCGCTCGGCCACGGCGGGCAACCTCGGCGGGTGGGCTGTCGCCCGCGCCCTGTTCTTCCTCACGGTTCTCACGGGCTCGATCGGCGAGAAGGGCGGTACCAGCCCCAACGGCTGGAACAAGTTCATCCCGCACGGCCCGACCATGCCCGGCGGTCACAACTCGTGGAACGAGCTGCTCTGGCCGTCGGAGTTCCCGATGTCGACCAACGAGCTGTCCATCCTGCTGCCGCACTTCCTCATGGATGGCCGCGGCAAGATCGACACCTACTTCTCGCGCGTCTACAACCCGGTCTGGACCAACCCGGACGGCTTCTCGTGGATCGAGGCGCTGTCCGACGAGGACAAGGTCGGCTGCCATGTTGCGATGACCCCGACCTGGAACGAGACGGCGATCTTCGCCGACTATGTGCTGCCGTTCGGTCACAGCACCGAGCGCCATGACACCCAGTCGTACGAGCAGTACGCGGGCAAGTGGCTCGGCTTCCGTCAGCCGGTGCGCCGTGTTGCGCTCGAGAAGCTCGGCGAGATGATCTCCGACACCCGGGAGACCAACCCGGGTCAGGTCTGGGAGGAGACCGAGTTCTGGATCGAGCTGTCCTGGCGCATCGATCCGGACGGTGAGCTCGGCATCCGCAAGTACTTCGAGACTCCCGGCCAGCCCGGCAAGAAGGTCACCGTCGACGAGTACTACGGCTGGATCTTCGACAACCAGGTGCCCGGACTCCCGGAGAAGGCCGAGAAGGAGGGCCTCACCCCGCTGGAGTACATGCGCAAGTTCGGCGCGGTCGAGATCGCCAACGGTCTCTACCGGCAGGACGAGCGCCTGCTCACGCCGGCCGAGCTCGAGGGCGCCACGCCCGATGAGAACGGTGTGCTGCGCAAGCCCATCACCGGGGAGACGCAGAAGCCGCTGGTCGGCGAGCCCGGTGCTGTGGGGATCCGGCTCGAGGACGGCCGCGATGTCTTCGGCTGGCTGACGCCGTCGCGCAAGCTGGAGCTGTACTCCCCGTCCATCGCCGACTTCGGCTGGCCGGAGCTCGCGGTGCCCTGCTACATCAAGTCGCATGTTCATCACGACGGCATGGATCACTCGAAGGGTGACTTCGCTCTCGTTCCCACGTTCCGGCTTCCGACGCTGATCCACACCCGTTCGGGCAATGCCAAGTACCTGAACGAGATCAGCAACAAGCACCCGATCTGGATGAACAACGTCGACGCGGACGCTCTCGGTCTCCAGACTGGCGACATGGTGCGTGTCAACACCGACATCGGCTACTACGTGGCCCGCATCTGGGCCACCGAGGGCATCAAGCCCGGCGTGATCGCGATGTCTCACCACATGGGCCGCTGGCGCACCACCGACGACGCCGGAAGCCGCTGGCTCACCGGCAAGGTCGACGTCGGTCGTCTGTAGGACGGCCGT
>JAUHZW010000181.1 GCA_030425745.1 Actinomycetes bacterium | reverse complement strand
CCCGGACGAGAACGCCGTGGTCTTCGACTGGTACCCCAGCATCATCGCCGGTGACGCAGGAGTGGCAGCCCGCGAGGCCAGTCCCCGCGGCACGGATGTCCGCCTCGATGCCCGCACAGACGAGCTTCCCGGCGGTGGAGCGTGACCGGTGATGCGCTGCGGGCATCGATCGCCCGTGCCGAGCGCATCGTCGTCAAGGTGGGATCCTCATCGCTGACCCGGCCGGGTGGCGGTCTGGATCCGGACCGGGTGGAGTCGCTCGCCGGTCAGCTGGCGGCCCGCCGTTCCGCCGGTCATCAGGTGGTGCTCGTCTCCAGTGGGGCGATCGCCACCGGTCTGCCGACCCTCGGGCTGACCCGGCGTCCCCGGGATCTCGCCACGCAGCAGGCGGCGGCATCCGTGGGGCAGGGCATGCTCGTCGCCCAGTACAGCGCGTCGTTCGCCCGCCATGGACTCACGGTGGGCCAGGTCCTCGTCACCGCTGACGACGTCATCCGCCGGGCCCATTACCGCAACGCGCAACGGACCCTGTTCCGGCTTCTCGATCTGGGAATCATTCCCATCGTGAACGAGAACGACACCGTGGCCACCGATGAGATCCGGTTCGGTGACAACGATCGACTGGCCGCCCTCGTCGCGCATGTGGTCCGCGCGGATGCCCTGATCCTGCTCTCTGACGTCGACGGGCTGTACGACGGGCCGCCCACGTCACCCGGTGCCTCGCTCATCCGCGACGTCACCGGGCCGGCCGATCTCGAGGGGGTTCGGGTCGGTGGAGTGGGATCCGCGGGCGTCGGTCTCGGGGGCATGAGCACGAAGGTCGAGGCGGCGAGCATCGCCACCGCGGCCGGAGTCCCGGTCCTCCTCGCCTCCGCGACAGACCTGGAGCGTGCGGTCACGGCGGCTGACGTCGGCACCGTGTTCCACCCCACTGGTCGACGATCCTCCACGCGCCTGCTGTGGCTCGAGCACGCCACCGCGCCGCAGGGACATCTGGTGCTCGACGCGGGCGCGGTGCAGGCGGTCGTTCACGGCCGCAAGTCCCTGCTGCCCGCGGGGATCCTGCGGGTCGAGGGCACCTTCGCCGCGGGAGATCCCGTGGAGCTTCTCGACGAAAACGGCACCACGGTGGCCCGTGGTCTGGTCAACTTTGATGCACAGGAGCTCCCGGGCCTGCTGGGCCGCTCGACGAAGGACCTGGCCCGCGAGCTCGGACCGGAGTACGAGCGCGAGGTCGTGCACCGTGATGATCTGGTGGTCATGACGACCTGAGGCCGTCGCGGACGAAGGGAGGAGCCGAGTGGATTCCTCCGACGTGCGCCGCCTCCATGCCGTGTCCGGCCCGACCCCGCCCGCTCGGGACATGTGGCATGTGACCCTGACGGTCGCCGGATCCGCGGTCGAGGGTGAGGTCATCAGGCTGGCCCTCGAACGGCTGAGCGAGGAGCACCCCTTCCTGCTGTCCGGCCGCTACTCCACGGATCGGGCCGAGGTCCGGTACTGGGAGGAGGCGCCCGACGTCACCGCGGCACTGCGCATGGCGGCCGAGTTGTGGGACGAGCACGCGGAGTCAGCCGCACTGCCCGCCTGGCGCGTGGTGGGCGTCGAGGTCGTGGACCGGGAGACGTTCCACCGACGTGGGCGCTACATCCATGAGCAGCCCGGGCTGGTCGCGGCAGGGCGCGTCATTCCCTTCTGAAGGTCATCGCCGCTCTCGGTATCGTCGTCCCCATGACAGCACAGGCGGATCAGGCGACGGACGAGCGTGCGGCGGTGCGGGAGACGGCCCAGCGGGCGCGCGTGGCCGCGGTGGCCCTGCGCACGCTCACGCGCGACGAGAAGGACGCTGCGCTCGTCGCGATGGCCGATGCTCTCGACGCCTCGGCAGCCCGGATCGTGACCGCCAACGCCGCGGACGTCGACCGAGCCCGGGAGTCCGGGACCTCGGAGGCCATCGTGGACCGGCTCACCCTGACGCCGCCCCGGATCGCCGCGATCGCCCAGGCACTGCGCGACGTCGCGTCGCTGCCGGATCCGGTCGGGGAGGTGGTCCGCGGCTACACCCTGCCCAACGGGCTCCAGGTGCGGCAGACCCGCGTCCCGTTGGGCGTGGTCGGCATGATCTACGAGGCCCGCCCCAACGTCACCGTCGATGCTGCGGGCTTGTGTCTCAAGAGCGGCAACGCGGCCCTGCTGCGCGGCTCGTCGTCGGCAGCATCCAGCAATGCCGCACTCGTCGAGGTGATGCGGTCGGCGCTGGCAGAGGTGGGGGTCCCGGCCGATGCCGTCCAACTCGTGCCCGGGGAGACCCACGACTCCGTGACCCACCTGATGACCGCGCGCGGGCTCGTCGATGTCGTGATCCCGCGCGGAGGCGCCGGGCTGATCCGCAACGTCGTGGAGAACTCGACAGTTCCGGTCATCGAGACCGGCGTCGGCAACTGCCATGTCTACATCGACCGGGACGCCGACATCGACAAGGCTGTCGCCATCCTGCTCAACAGCAAGGCGCAGCGGGTCAGCGTCTGCAACGCCGCGGAGACCGTCCTCGTGCACCGGGACATCGCCGACGCCTTCCTGCCCCGCGCGCTGGAGGCCCTGAAGGACGCCGGGGTCACGATCCACGGGGACTCCCGGTTCGCCCTCCATGCCACCGGAGCGCAGATCGGCTTCGAGGAGGTCACCGACGATGACTGGGCCGCCGAGTACTACTCCCTCGACATCGCGGCGGGAATCGTCGACTCGATCGACGACGCCCTCGAGCACATCCGGCACTGGTCCAGTGGGCACACCGAGGCCATCGTCAGCGACAGCCAGTCCGCGATCCAGCACTTCATCGCCGGGGTCGACTCCGCCGCTGTGATGGTCAACGCCTCCACCCGCTTCACCGACGGCGGTGAGTTCGGCTTCGGAGCGGAGATCGGCATCTCGACTCAGAAGCTCCATGCCCGGGGTCCGATGGGCCTTGCCGAGCTCACCACGACCACCTTCGTGGTCACCGGGGACGGCCACATCCGTACCTGACCGGCGGACGTCGCTAGAGTGTCGGGGAGTCGGGTTGCTCGACCCGCCAGCGAGATCCACCGCAAGACCTGAAGCATGACCATGAGCACGACCATGAGAAGGGGCCCTGATGAGCGTCATCCACACCGCAGCCGTGTTCGCGAGCGAGGAGGCGGGTCACGTTGCCGGCCCCAACCCGTACATCTTCGGCGCCTTCGCCCTCGGCGCGCTCATCCTGCTGCTGATCATCACGATGATGATCAAGGTCGGCGACTGATCCCTCGCCAGCGCTCGAGGCGGTGGCCATGCGCATCGGCGTGATGGGCGGGTCCTTCGACCCGATCCATCTCGGCCACCTCGTGGCGGCGTCCGAGGCCGCCCACCGCTTCTCCCTCGACCGGGTCGTCTTCAGCCCGACCGGGGAGTCGTACCACAAGGCGACCGACACGCGGGCCCCCGCAGAGGTCCGCTACCTGATGACCGTCGTCGCGACGGCAGCCGACCCACGGTTCCATGTCACGAGGGTCGATATCGACCGCCCCGGCCCGACCTACACGGCAGACACCCTGAAGGACCTCCAGGCCGAGTTCGCCGAGGAGAGCCCGGGCGCACCCGCGGAGTGGTTCTTCATCACGGGTGCTGACGCCCTCGCCGACATCCTCGGATGGCGCGACCCGGAACAGATCCTGGACTCCGCCCACCTCGTCGGTGTCACGCGCCCCGGCCATGCGCTGGCCGATCCGGGCCTGCCGGCCGACCGCGTCTCGCTGATCGAGGTGCCAGCCCTGGCCATCTCGTCGACCGACATCCGGCAGCGGGTCGCCCGGGGCGCTCCGATCACCTACCTTGTGCCCTCGGGTGTGGCCCACCTGATCGGCAAGCATGATCTCTACCGCTCGTCCTGACTGTCGCCTCCCTCACCCGCTCGCACCTCGACCGAAGGAATCCCCGTGCCCGCTGCTCCTGAAGCCGTCACCCTCGCCGTCGCTGCCGCGGAGGCAGCCGCCGACAAGCTCGCCACGGACATCGTCGCGATCGACGTGAGCGAGCCGCTGGCGATCACCGAGGCCTTCGTGCTCTGCTCCGCCGCGAACGACCGTCAGGTGCGCTCCGTCGTCGATGCGATCGAGGAGCGGCTGCGTGCTCTCGATGCCAAGCCCATCCGTCGGGAGGGAGAGGCCGAGGGGCACTGGGTCCTGCTCGATTTCGGCGACATCGTCGTCCACGTCCAGTTGGCGGAGGAGCGCATCCACTACGCGATCGAGAGGCTCTGGAAGGACTGCCCGGAGATCCCGCTGCCGGAGGGAGTCAACGCTCCGCGCAGCCCCGAGGCGGCCGACGAGTCATGATCCCCCGGAGGCTGGTCTTCTGGCGGCACGGCCGAACGGCCTGGAACGCGGAGCGTCGGTTCCAGGGGCAGACCGACGTGCCGCTGGACGACATGGGACGCCGGCAGGCGGCGCACGCGGCCGAACTGCTGGCGACGCTGGCCCCCGACCGGATCGTGAGCTCCGA
>JAUHZW010000180.1 GCA_030425745.1 Actinomycetes bacterium | reverse complement strand
CCTGCTCGGTCTGGTGCTCGGCTCAGCGTTCCCCAGCCTGCACATGAACAACCCCGAACTCGCGACCGTGCTCGGCTACTCCGCCCTGATCCTGATCCTCGCGCAGGGTGGCCTGACGACCCGCATCGATGAGCTGCGTCCGGTGATGTGGCCGGCGGTCACCTTGGCTTCCGTGGGTGTTGCGGCCAGCATCGCGGTGGTCGCGCTTCCCCTCATCTGGTGGTTCGACGTCTCCACCCAGAGCGCGATCATCATCGGCGCAGTTCTCGCGGCGACGGACGCAGCAGCGGTCTTCTCGGTCATGCGCCGGATGCGGATCACCTCGCGGGTCCGGACGCTGCTGGAGGCCGAGGCCGGCTTCAACGACGCCCCGGTCGTCGTCCTCGTCCTCGTGGTGGCCAGCGGTGACTTCGGCGCGATGCCGTGGTGGCAGATCCCCCTGATCGTTCTGGCCGAGCTGATCGGCGGCACCATCGTCGGCGCCGGAGTCGGCTTCGCCGGCCGCTGGCTGCTGCCCCGGCTCGCCCTCCCGGCCGTCGGCCTGTACCCGATCGCGGCGCTCGCGCTGCTGGTCGGCGCCTACGGCCTGGCGAGTGTGGTGCACACGTCAGGGTTCCTCGCGGTGTATGTGGCGGCGGTCATCATCGGGTCCGCGGCCCGCCTTCCGCACCGGCGCTCGATCACCGGCTTCGCCGACGGTCTGGCCTGGATTGCGGAGATCGGGCTGTTCTTCATGCTCGGTGCCCTGGCTGACGTGAGCACCCTGCCGGCGGCGATCCCGCTGGCCCTGCTGGTCTCGGCACTCATCCTCGTCATCGCGCGACCCCTCGCGGCGGTCATCTCCCTCACGCCTTTCCGAGAACGTCGATCCACCGTGCTGTTCACCTCGATCGCCGGGCTTCGAGGGGCGGTCCCGATCGTGTTCGCCGCGATTCCGCTGGGGCTGGGCGTTCCCGGGGCCCGCCTGATGTTCGACGTCACCCTCATCGTCACCCTGATCCTGATGATCGTGCAGGTACCGGTGATCCGGGTGGCAGGGCGGCGACTCGGAGTCGTCCAGCCGGACGAGGCCTTCGAGCTGGAGATCGAGAGTGCGCCGCTGGATGAGATGCAGGCGCAAGTCCTCGGGGTCGAGGTTCAGGAGGGATCCGGCCTGGTCGGCACGTTCGTCACCGAGATCGGTCTGCCTCAGGGTGCCGTGGTGTCACTGATCGTGCGCGGGGAGCAGGCTCTGGTGCCTGATGCCAACACCCGGGTGCGCGCCGGAGATCGGATCCTGATCGTCACGACCGAGGAGGCACGAGGCCCGGCCGAGGCCCGGGTGCAGGCCATCACCCAGCACGGCCGGCTCGCCGGGTGGCGGACGGATCCCGGGCCGAGCGCCTAACTGCGCGGGGCGCGGGGGATGAGGTCCGCGACGATCTCAGCGCCCATGCCCACGAGCGGCAGGCCGCCTCCCGGGTGGGCCGAGCCGCCCACGAGGTACAGGCCCGGAATGGGTGATCTGTTCGCGGGGCGCTGGAAGGCCGCGCGCGGGCCGTTGCTCGACGAGCCGTAGATGGATCCGCCGGGTGCACGGGTCGTCACGGCCAGATCGGCCGGGGTGCGCAGCTCGCGCCAGAGCACGCGGTCTCGGATGTCGACGCCCCGGGCGGCCAGTCGAGCAAGCAGGTGATCGGCGTAGCCCTCGGCGACCCCCGGAGCCGCCCAGTCGACAGTGCCGTCGGAACCATCGCCGTGCCGCGGGGTGTTCACGAGGATGAACCAGGCCTCGGAATCGTCATCGGGCCGCATGCGGGGGTCGTCGGGGACGCACGCGTAGATGGCTGGATCTGCAGCGGGGTGGGGGCTTCGGCCGAAGATGGCGTCGAACTCGGCGTCGTAGTCCTCGGGGAACCACACGTTGTGGTGCCGGATGCCGGGTGTGCGCCCGCGCAGGGCGAGCAGCAGCACCATGCCGGAGAGGGCCGGCGCAGCCCGGTCGAGGGACCGTTGGATGCGGCGTCCGCGCGGATCATCGATCAGATCGGCGTAGAGATGGTGCGCGTCGGCATTGGCCACGACCAGGTCGGCGGGCAGGAAGGCGGTCGCCCCGGAGTCGCCCGCACGGCTCTCCCGGACGTGCACGCCGGACACCGACCCGTCGCGCAGGACCACCTGCGTCACGTCGGTGCCGAGGCGGATCTCGACCCCTCGCTCGCGGCACCGATCCAGCAGAGCATCGGCCAGAGTCCCGAGCCCGCCGCCGAGATGCCAGGCCCCGAAGGTCTGCTCCATGTAGGGGATGGTGGCGAACACCGCCGGCGCCTGTCGGGGGTCGGAGCCGGAGTACGTCGCGTAGCGGTCCAGGACCTGGCGCAGGCGCCAGTCGGCGAGGTACTCCCGGCCGAGGTCGCGGAGGCTGGTCCGGGGGGCCACGGTGCGGACGGCACTCGGTGAGGCGACCTTCAGCAGGGTCCGCCATCCGTCCAGCGGGGACTGCAGGAACGGCTCCCGGGTCAGCCGCCACATCTGGCCGCCGCGGTCGATCAGGCGCCGCCAGTCGTCCATCGCCGATCCGCCGAACGCATCCCCGAAGGCCCGTGCGATCCGACCCGGATCCACGCCCGGGATCGTGACATCGCTGCCGTCGGCGAAGTGGTAGCCGAACCCCGGCTCAACCGGCTGGAGGTCCACGGCCTCCTCCAGTGGCCCTCCGGTCTTGAGGAAGAGGTCCCGGTACACGGCCGGCAGGGTGAACAGGCTGGGTCCGGTGTCGAACGCGAAGCCATCGCGTCGGTAGGTATGGAGCTTGCCCCCGACCCGGTCGGACTGCTCCAGAATCGTCACGTCATGACCGCGCACGGCCAGCCGTGCGGCCGTCGCCAGACCGCCCACCCCCGCGCCGATCACGAGTACTCGGCTCATGTCCCCGCCACCACCGGACGGCCCTTCCACCGGTTCTCACCTCGCAGGTGTCGCTTCCACGACAGCGCGTTGAGGGTGGCGAATGCCAGGATCGACAGCGGCTGGGCCAGCACGTCCGGCAGCACCCGCCCTCCGGTGCGATGGGCGACGACCGCCCGGCTGCCCACCCCGGCCAGATAGCCCGCCGCGGCGATGGCCCGGGTCCTGCGCCCGGGTCCGAGCACACCCGCGGCCGGGACGACGAACGCCAGGAGCAGCATGCCGTTCACGGCGATGCTGCCGACCGGACCGTTGAACGCCGCCCACAGGGACTTCCCGTACCCGTCCACGACCTCGCCCGTTGTCGAGTACATGCGGCACCGTGCAAGGGCGGACCCATCGACCGTCGCTGCATGGAACCCGGCTCGCTTGAAGGCCCGCATGAGCCCGATGTCCTCCAGGACATCACCGCGGACGGCCCCGTGCCCACCGGCCGACCGGTAGGCCGCAGTGTCGACGGCGAGGACCTGACCGTTGGCCGCCGACAGCGACGGACGCAACGAGCGCTCCGCCCACGCCAAGGGCATGGTGGCCGCCCAGGACCAGATGACCAGCGGCTGCACGAGACGTTCCAGCCAGCCCTCGGCCTCCTGAGCCGGGTACGGGGCGACCATCGCCAGGCCTCGGGAGCGCAGATCGTCGACCAGAGCGGCGACGGCATCGTCGGCGAGGGTCACATCCGCGTCCATGAAGACGAGAACGGACCCTGACGCCTCCTGCGCGAGCCGTGCACATGCCCAGGGCTTGCCGAGCCAGCCGGCGGGCGGCGGCTCATCGTCGGCGCGCACGACCCGAAGCCGTCCGTCGCCGGAAGCCGTACCCGAGGCGATGGCACCTGTGCCATCGGTGGATCCGTCGTCGAGGACGACCACGTCGAGGTCGGGTACGGCCACCTGCGCCAAGGCGGAACGCACGGCCGCATCGATGGTCGCCGACTCGTTGCGCGCGGGGATGAGAACGCTGACCCGCTCCGACACCGGAGCCGCCGGTCGTCGTGGCCGTCGCAGGCTGCGGAGGTTGTAGGCGGTGTGGGCGGCGATCGCGATGGCCGTCACCGTGCCGACTGTGACGAGGCGGGCCCATCCGCGGGAGGCCGTCACGACGACATCACTGATGGCATCGCCGTCGAGATCACCATTGCGGCTGGCTCCAGGCGCGCCACAGATAGGGGATGACGACGACTCCCATGCAGACGAAGCCCCAGATCGCCACCCCCGGACGACCGAAGAACACGGCGTTGGCGAGCACATTCGAGGCGAAGACCCACGTGAGCATCGTGATGGGCACCGCGTCTCCCGCGGATCGGCGCGGCAGCAGGTCGAGCAGCCACATCAGCACGATGGACCCGAGGAGCCACCCGAGGAAGTTCTGCAGCGGGATGCCGTCGATGCCCGGCAGTTCCCACCCCACCTCGTTCCAGGTCCAGTACCCCTCGCCGACCATCTGCGGGTCCAGGAAGAGGTCCCAGGCAGCGAGCACGAGACCGCCGAGGAGGGAGACACCCACCCGGGTCGTCGACAGTCGTTGGGCTGCCAGCAGGCAGGGGTACGCCATCATCGACCAGGCAAGGGGG